>NZ_DATFIP010000078.1:0-31879 GCF_035270045.1 Salibaculum sp. | reverse complement strand
CATAATGTGGCGGCCGATGCGCCGATCACGGACGGAAGCATCACCCCGGTGCGGGACATCAACCGGTGGCCAAAGCAATCCGCAACGCCCTCATTCGCCAAAACATCAGCGATACAAATCCTGCTGGCCAATCAAACGGGTTGGCCAATGGCTTTGCTTTGAAATTCTCACTTGACCACAACCGCCCTGTTACGGAAGCGGCAGGTTTCCATCCTGCAGGTCGCCGGTTCGAACCCGGTCCGCCGCTCCAATATACCTCGTCTGGCGCTTTTGGCCTCGCTGCCAAGCCGATCTTCAGTGAACCATATCGCATCGGCCCGTACTGGTTGCCAACTATCAGGCATGTAAGGGTGGACAATTGGGGGGATAGGAATGCGTAGTTTTATATTTTTTCTTTAATAATCAAATATTTAAATAAATTACGTGGTGCCCGCGGCCGGACTCGAACCGGCACGGCCTTCCGGCCTAGGGATTTTAAGTCCCCTGTGTCTACCATTCCACCACGCGGGCCTCTGCCAGAGGTTCGTGCAGCATAGGGGCCATGGCAGCCGGGGAAAAGTCAGATATCCTCGCCCGGCAGCCTGTCCAGCAGGGCGCGCTCGGCCAGGAAGGGATGCAATTCGACTGCCCGGCGCAGCCAGGGGATGGCCTCGGCGGGACGGTCCAGCTCGATAAGCGCCAGTGCCATCCCCGAAAGGGCGCCGATGTGGCGGTTGTTCAGCTCCAGGGCACGCTCGAGGTCGGCGCGGGCCTCTTCGTAGCGGCGCGCGACGAAGTAGGAAAACGCGCGCTGGTTGTAACCCTCGGCGTAATCGGGGCAATAGTCCACCAGCCGCGACAACACCGCGATGGAGCCAAGGAAGTCATAGCTTTCGCGGCGGGCCATGCCTTCGTCCAGCATGGTTTGAGCGCGCTCGTCCGGCGCATCAAGCCAAAGCCCCCACAGCGTGGCGTTGTGCTCGCGAGCCTCCATCTCGTTGCTGCTGCCCTGCAATTGCGCGATGGCTTCGTCGAAGGCTGCGGTATGGTCCGGCGGAGCCGGGCAGTCAGCCAGGGCGGGGCCCGAGATCAGAGCGAGGGGCAGCAGGAATCTCATCACCGAAAAGGTGGCGCGCCCTGGCGCAAGGTCAAGTCAGGCCTGCGCGACGGCTGTCACGCCCTCTTCCTTCACCGCCTGCATGGCCACGTAAGTCGAGGTATTCGCGACATGCGGCAGGGTCGAGATACTGTCGGCCAGAACCATCCGGTAGGCCCCCATGGAAGAGGTGCGTACCTTCAGCAGGTAGTCGAAGGCCCCCGCGATCAGGTGACATTGCTCGATCTCGGGCACCTGCGTGACGGAGTCGTTGAAGGCCGCGAGCGCCGCCTCGCGGGTGTCGGAAAGCTTGACTTCGACAAAGGCGACGTGGTCCCGTCCAAGACGGATCGGGTCGAACAGCGCCCGGTAGCCACGCACGACACCGGTTTCCTCCAGCCGTTTCAGCCGCGCCTGGGTCGGCGACTTGGACAGTCCGATGCGGCGGGCCAGTTCTGTCACGCTGATGCGGCCATCCACCGCGATGACATCGAGAATCTTGCGGTCGAAGGCATCCAATTCGTAAGGTCGATTGGTCATTTTTATCCCCTAAGTTTGGTCCATTCGACCTCATTTTAAAATTATAGAGGCCGAATTGACTTGATGCAACGGTATATCCTGGAACAAATGGATTCGGGGACCTCGCCATGACCAACATGACCACACCGGCCGACCTGCGCCGGGCCATCGATGCGCATTACCTGGCCGACGAAGCCGCCCTCGTGGGTAATCTCGTGGCCCGTGCCGACCTGGACCCCGCCGCGCGCGCCGCCATCCGCGATGGCGCGGCCGATCTGGTGCGGCGGATTCGCGGCGCCGCCTCGCCGGGGCTGATGGAGGTCTTCCTGGCCGAATACGGGTTGTCCACCGAAGAAGGGATCGCGCTGATGTGCCTGGCCGAGGCGTTGCTGCGCGTGCCCGATGCCGAGACCATCGACGCCCTGATCGAGGACAAGATCGCCCCCAGCGATTGGGGCAAGCACCTGGGGCATTCCGCGTCTTCCCTGGTCAATGCCTCGACCTGGGGGCTGATGCTGACGGGGAAGGTGCTGGCCGACCGCAAACCGGGTCCCGCCGGCCATCTTCGGGGTGCGATCAAGCGATTGGGCGAGCCGGTGATCCGCTCTGCCGTGGGCCGCGCGATGCGCGAGATGGGGCGCCAGTTCGTGCTGGGTGAGGATATCCAGGCCGCCATGAAACGCGCCGCAGGAATGGAGAAGATCGGCTTCACCTATTCCTACGACATGCTGGGAGAGGCAGCGCGCACGGATGCCGACGCGCGCCACTACCACCTGTCCTATTCCCGCGCCATCAGCGCCATCGCCGGGGCGTGTACATCGCATGACGTCACGCAGAACCCCGGGATCTCGGTCAAGCTGTCAGCGCTGCACGCCCGTTACGAAGAGGCCCAGCGCGACCGCGTGATGGACGAACTGGTGCCGCGGCTGCGGTCCCTCGCCCTGCTGGCGAAATCCGCCGGGCAGGGTTTCAACATCGACGCGGAAGAGGCCGACCGACTGTCGCTCTCGCTTGACGTGATCGAGGCCGTGGCCACCGACCCGGCGCTGGCGGGCTGGGACGGCTTCGGCGTGGTCGTGCAGGCCTACGGGCAACGCGCGGGATATGTCCTGGACTGGCTGCACGACCTTGGCCATCGCACCGGCCAGCGCTTCATGGTGCGCCTGGTCAAGGGCGCCTACTGGGACGCCGAGATCAAGCGCGGCCAGGTCATGGGGCTGGACGGCTTTCCGGTCTTTACCTCGAAACCCGCCACGGATGTCAGCTACATCGCCAATGCTAGAAAGATGCTGGGCATGACGGACGTGATCTATCCGCAATTCGCCACCCACAATGCCCACACGGTTCACGCGGTCCTGCACATGGCCGACCGGATGGGCGTGGCCAAGGAGGCCTTCGAGTTCCAGCGCCTGCACGGCATGGGCGAGGAGTTGCACAAGATCGTCATGGCCGACCATGGCACCCGCTGCCGCATCTACGCCCCCGTCGGTGCGCACGCGGACCTGTTGGCCTATCTCGTTCGCCGCCTGCTTGAAAACGGTGCCAATTCAAGCTTCGTCAACCAGATCGTGGACGAGGACGTGCCCGCCGAAGAGGTCGCCGCGGACCCCTTCGACGACCTGGAAAAACGCTACCCCCTGGCCACCGGCCCGGCGCTCTTTGCCCCCGACCGGGCCAACTCCAAGGGCTGGGACCTGACTTATCGTCCGGCGCTGGCCGAGATCGACGCCGGCCGCGACCCGTTCCGCGAGGCGCAATGGCAAGCCGTGCCGCTTTTGGCGTCATCTTGGCAATCAGAGGCGAAGTCCGCCCCGCGCCGCATCATAAACCCCGCCCTGCCGGGTGATACCGTGGGCACTGTCGGCGACGCCACCCCGGAGGCGGTTGAGGCCGCGCTGGAGACCGCACAGACCTGGGATGCCAGCCCCGCGACCCGGGCCGAAACCCTGCGCGGCATCGCCGCCGCCTACGAGGCCAACGCCGAGGAGCTGTTTGCCGTGTTGCACCGGGAGGCGGGCAAGACCCTGCTCGACGCCGTGGGCGAGGTGCGCGAAGCGGTGGATTTCCTGCATTACTACGCCATGCAGATCGAAAACGCCGAGGCCCCTTCTCCACGCGGCCGCTGGGTCTGCATCAGCCCATGGAACTTCCCGCTGGCCATTTTCACCGGCCAGATCGCGGCCGCCCTGGCCGCGGGCAACGCGGTGTTGGCGAAACCCGCGGAACAGACCTGTCTTGTCGCTCACCACGCAGCGCAGCTGATGCACGAGGCGGGCGTGCCGACCGGTGCCCTGCAACTGCTGCCAGGAGCGGGCGACGTGGGCGCGGCCCTGACCTCGGACAGCCGCATCAACGGCGTGGCCTTCACGGGTTCAACCGAGACCGCCCGGCTAATCCGCCGCGCCATGGCCGAGAACGCCGCCCCCGGCACGCCGTTGATCGCGGAGACCGGCGGGCTGAACGCCATGGTCGTGGACAGCACCGCCCTGCCCGAACATGCCATCCGGGACATTCTGCAAAGCGCCTTCCAGTCGGCGGGCCAGCGCTGTTCCGCGCTGCGCTGCCTCTACGTGCAGAACGACGTGAAGGACAAGGTTGTGAGCATGCTAAGGGGCGCGATGGACGAATTGCGCATGGGCGACCCGTGGCACCTGTCCGTCGACGTGGGGCCCGTGATCGACGACGAAGCGCGCCAGACTATCGTTCATCACATCGACAAGGCCCGCGGCGAAGGCCGGTTGCTGCACGAACTGGCCGCGCCCGGGGACGGCACCTTCGTCGCCCCCACCCTGATCGAGATCGATGGCATCGAGGCGCTGGAGCGCGAGATCTTTGGCCCGGTCCTGCATGTCGCAGGCTTCGATGCCGAGCATCTGCCCCAGATCCTGGACCGGATCAACGCCACCGGCTACGGTCTGACTTTCGGCCTGCACACCCGCATCGATGACCGCGTCCAGGAAATCGTCGAGGCCATGCGCGTGGGCAACATCTACGTCAACCGCAACCAGATCGGCGCCGTGGTGGGCAGCCAGCCCTTCGGCGGCGAGGGGCTGTCGGGCACCGGCCCCAAGGCCGGTGGGCCGCACTACCTGCCGCGTTTCCTGATGCCGGCCGCCGGGGAGTATTCGGACGAATGGGCCAGAGCCGCCGACCTTGGCAATCTGCGCAAGGCGCTGGAAGGGGCGGCGGCAAGCGAACCGGGCACGCCTGTGGACCTGCCCGGCCCAACCGGCGAATCCAACCGGCTTTCGGAGATCCCACGCGGCCCGCTGCTATGCCTCGGCCCCGGGGCCGACACGGCGAGGGCACAGGCCGAGGCGGTCAGTGCGCTTGGCGGCCAGCCGGTGAAGGCGGACGGGTCCGTCCCGCCCGAGGCCTTGCGCGATCTGCCCGCCGAGGCGGCGATCTGGTGGGGAGATACGGATACTGGCCGCGCCTACGAGGTCGCCCTGGCCGACCGAGACGGCCCCATCATCCCGCTGGTAACGGCCCGACCGGACGCCGCCCATGTCCTGCATGAACGCCATGTCTGCATTGACACGACGGCGGCCGGCGGCAACGCGGCGCTACTCGCCGCCGTCGCCCAGAAGGATTAGCACATCTTCCGGCGGGCGTCCGATACGGGCGCCTGCCGGGGAAATGGCGATGGGCCGCTCGATCAGGATGGGATTGGCCGCCATCGCCGAGAGCAGCATTGCATCGTCCGCATCGGCAAGGCCCAATTCCTTGAACAGTCTCTCACCGCGCCGCATCATGTCCATTGGCGGTACGTCCAATGCCCGGCGGACCTCTTCAATCTCGACCTCGGTCGGCGGATCCTTCAGGTAAAGCCGCAGGATCGGCTCCACGCCGTTGTCGCGCAACAATTCCAGCGCCTGCCGCGATTTCGAACAACGCGGATTGTGCCACAGGATCATGTCCAGTCTCGTTTTCCGGTTCCCACGGCATCGGCCACGGTTTCAAAGCCGTCCCGAACCAGCAAGGCATCCAGCCCGCGCGCGATCCGGCCCGCCAGCGAGATGCCGCCATAAACCAGCGCGGTGTAAAGCTGCACCGCAGAGGCGCCCGCGCGGATCTTCGCATAGGCCTGTTCGGCCGATCCGACCCCCCCCACACCGATCAAGGGTAGCTCCGTCAGGGTCGCCAGCCGTGCCAGCATCCGGGTTGATGTTTCGAACAGGGGCTGGCCGGACAGGCCGCCGCTCTCGCCGCGATGAACCGACCGCAGCCCGTCGCGGCCCGTGGTCGTGTTGGTGGCGATGATGGCCGCGACACCGGCGGCGCCCGCGACCTCGGCCACGTCCTCGAGCTCGCGGTTCGTCAAGTCCGGGGCGATCTTCAGGAAGATCGGCACGCCGCTTTCGTTCACGGCCGTCACGCCTTCCAGCAAGCCAGCCAGCGCCGCCTTTCCCTGCAGGTCGCGCAGCTTCTCGGTATTGGGACTCGAGACATTGACCGTGGCAAAATCGACATGCGGGCCGCAACGGCGCAGCACAGTGGCGAAATCCTCTGCCCGGTCGGCGCTGTCCCTGTTGGCGCCGAGGTTCAGCCCCACGATGGCCCCGGCGGTGCGACACGCAAGGCGACGCGCGATCGCTTCCATCCCCTCATTATTGAAACCAAGGCGGTTGATCGCGGCGGCATCCTCGGACAGGCGGAACAACCGGGGGCGCGGGTTGCCCGGTTGTGGGCGCGGGGTGGCTGCCCCGACCTCGCAAAAGCCGAAGCCGGTTTTCGCCAAGGCCTCCAGTGCAACCGCGTTCTTGTCAAACCCGGCGGCCAGTCCCACCGGATTGGGCAGGTCCAACCCGGCAATCCGCGTCCCGAGCCGGGCGGATGTCACCGGGCCGCCTTTGGGCCCGAACCCCATGTTCAGCGCCTTCAGCGCAAGGTCATGCCCGGTCTCGGGGTCCATCGCGCGCAGTGCGCGCAACCCGACCTGTTCCATCACGCTCACGACACCGGCACCTGCGGCAGGCCGTCCCTGATCGGGATCGGCCTGGCCCAAAGAACCTCGGCGTGCAGAAGCGGACGATTGTAGATATGCGGGAACTCGGCCCCGCCGCGCGACACCTCCCAGCGCAGGTCCTTGCCGAAGGTCTCGGCCTCCAGTGCGGCCAGTATCAGCCCGGTCTGCCCGGCGAAGTGCTTTTCGGCGGTTTCCTGAGCCTGGACAGCGGTCGAGGCATGGATATAGCCGTCGGCCAGGTCGATGGGGGCGCCGTCGAAGCGCCCCGTCTGCTCCAGCGTGGTCCATTGGTCGGCGGTCAGAATCTTGTAAATCAGCATGGCGCTGGTTTGGCCCGTGCCCGCGGCCCCGTCAAGCGGGCCGACTGTCACGCAGCCCGGCTGCGCCGCGTTTCGACATCGGCTTTGACTCCCGCCCGGCTTGCGCGCAAGCTGTCGTCGTTCCAACACCTGAGGGGTAGACCCATGACCTTCCGCCTGCTTTCCACAACCGCCCTGCTGGCCGTGACCGGCAGCATGGCCGCGGCCGAGTATTCGCTGACCATCCTGCACACCAACGACATGCACAGCCGCATCGAGTCGATCAACGCCTTCGATTCCACCTGCGGCGCCGAGGACGAGGCCGCCGGCGAGTGCTTCGGTGGCATCGCCCGCGTTTCGACCATGGTCGACCAGAAGCGCGAGGAACTGGCCGACCAGAATGTGGTCCTTCTGGACGCCGGCGACCCGTTCCAGGGGTCGCTGTTCTACACCACCTTCAAGGGCGCGGCCGAGGCCGAGTTCATGGAGGATATCGGCTATGACGTCATGGCCGTGGGCAACCACGAGTTCGACGACGGCCCGCCCAAGCTTGCCGAATTCATCGACATGGTCAGCTTCCCGGTGATCTCGGGCAACCTGGACCTGTCCTCCTCGGAATTGCTCGGGGACCGCGTGCAGAACCACGTCGTGCTCGAAGTGGGCGGCCAGCAGATCGGCATCATCTCGGCCTTGGCCACCGATACCGACGAGACGTCCAGCCCCGGCCCGAACGTCACCTTCCAGGACGAGATCGACAGCCTGGCCGCCGACGCCCAGACCCTGACCGACCAGGGCGTCGACATCATCATAGCGCTCAACCACGTCGGGCTGCCGCTTGATCGGCGCATCGCGGCCGCCGTGCCTCAGATCGACGTGATCATCGGCGGCCACAGCCACACGCTGATGACCAACGGCGACGCCGACACCCCGGCCTATCCCGAGATGATCGAGGGCACCCCGGTCGCGCAGGCCTATGCCTATACCAAGTACCTGGGCGAGCTGAGCCTCACCTTCGATGACGAGGGCAACGTAATCGAGGCCACGGGCGATCCGATCCTGCTGGATGCATCGGTCACGCCGGACCCCGAGATGTCCGCGCGCATCGCGGAGATGGGCGCCCCAATCGAAGAGATGAAGACCCAGGTCGTTGCCGAAGCCGAGACCCCGATCATCGGCTCGCGCGAGGTCTGCCGCACCATGGAGTGCCCCATGGGCAACCTCGTGGCCGACGCCATGCTCGATCGTGTTGCCGACCAGGGCATCGAGATCGCCATCCAGAACGGCGGCGGGCTGCGCGCCTCGATCGGCCAGGGCGAAGTCACCATGGGGGATGTCCTGACCGTTCTGCCTTTCCAGAACACGCTTTCGACCTTCGAGGTCAGCGGCGAGACCATCGTCGCCGCGCTTGAAAACGGCGTCGGCCAGGTCGAGGACGGCGCAGGACGCTTCCCGCAGATCGCGGGCATGTCGTACACCGTTGATCTGGGCGCCGAGCCGGGCAGCCGGATTTCCGAGGTCATGGTCGGTGGCGAGCCGATCGACATGGGCGCGACCTACGGCGTGGTCTCCAATAACTACGTCCGCAATGGCGGCGACGGCTATTCCATGTTCGTGGGCGCCGAGAACGCCTATGACTTCGGCCCGGACCTGGCCGATGTCACGGCCGAGTACATGGCCGAGAACAGCCCCTACGAGCCCTTCACGGATGGCCGCATCACCGTCATCAGCAATTGACGCGAGACAGCTAGCAGTACCCCGGCCCCCGTCGCGCCAGTGACGGGGGCTTTTTCATGCCTCCACCGCGGCCTCGAGCCCGCGATACCGCAGGCCGAGGGTCACGGCGCGGGCGACGAAGCTGGTCAGCATCGCCATCCATAGCCCGTGATTGCCGAAGGTCGGGATGAGCATCGCCGCCGCCAGCGCATATATCGCCACCGACAAGGCCATCATGTTGCGCATTTCGCGGGTGCGGGTCGCACCGATGAAGACACCGTCAAGCATGAAGGGCGCCGCCCCCAGGACCGGCGCCAGCACCATGTAGGGCAGGTAGATGCGCGCCATGTCGCGCACCGGTTCCGCCGTGGTCATCACGTCGATGATCGTGCCGCCGAATGTTGCGAAGGCCCCCGCCAGCAGCGCGCCCGACACGAAAGCCCAGACCGAACAGAGCAGCGCCGCCCGCCGCAAGGCTGCCCGGCGGCGCGCGCCCATGGCCTGCCCCACCAGCGTTTCGGCGGCAAAGGCAAACCCGTCCAGCGCGAAGGCGGTGATGGCCATGAACTGATACAGGATCTGGTTGGCTGCCAGCGGGACGTCTCCGAACCCCGCGCCAAGCAGCAGAAAGGACACGAAGATGCACTGCAACAGAAGGGACCGGATCAGGATGTCGGTATTCACCTGCGCGAAATGGCGCAGACGCGCGGAGTCCAGCACACGCGCCCAGTCGCGCCAGGCGGGGCTGGCGAAGGCGCCACGACAGAACCAAAGCCCCAGTGCCAGGCCGGACCATTCCGCGATGAAGGTCGCGATTGCAACGCCATCGACCCCCCAGCCCAGTTGCAGGACGAACACCAGGTCCAGGACAATGTTCAAGCCGTTCATGACGACCTGAAGCACCAACACCGCGCGGGTGCGTTCGGCCGCGATCAGCCAGCCGGTGATGACAAGGGTCGAGATCAGCGCCGGGGCCGACCAGACACGGATCGCAAGATAGCCCCGCGCCAGCCCCTCGACCTCGGCGCTGGCAGGAGACAGCATCAGCCCCAACGAAAAGATCGGCCATTGCAGCGCGATGACTCCAAGCCCCCCAAGCATCGCGATGGCCAACCCGCGGGTCAGGATCGCTGCGCCCTCGGCTGTGTCGCCGCGCCCCAGCGCCTGGGCTGCGAAGCCGGTCGTCCCCATCCGCAGGAAACCGAAGACCCAGTAGATCGCGGTCAGGATCGTTGCCCCGATCCCCACGGCGCCGATGGGCGCAGCCGCCCCCATCTGCCCCACCACGCCGGTGTCCACCGCGCCCAGGATCGGAACGGTGGCATTGGACAGCACGATGGGCACGGCGATATTCAGCACCCTGCGGTGTGTCAGCGTCTCTTCCATGGCGATCAGCCCTCGCGCGACGGCATCAGGAAATGGCCGGTGGCCTGTGCGAACATGCGGTCGCGGTTGTCCTGCCAGGCCTCGACCTGGACGCTGGCGTAACGCCGCCCCGACCGCACGACGCGGGCGCGGGCATAGGCATCGCGCGGCAGGCCCGAGCGCAAGTAGTCCACGGTCAGGTCAATGGTCTTGGGCAGGCGCGGCGAGCGGTCCTCCAGCTGGATGTCGGCGCCGCCCTGCTCGATCTCGTCCCAGCGGGTCGACCAGGACAGCTCCACGATGGCCGTGGTTTCCAGGAAGGCCGCCGTCACACCCCCATGCAGGGCGGGCAGCATGGGATTGCCGATCAGGTCATCGCGATAGGGCAGCACGGCCGTCAGCTCGTCACCGCGCCGATCGAATCGGATGCCAAGGAAGCCGATGTAGGGCACCGCCGCGACCAATGCCTCGAGGGCGGCATCGCGACGCTGCTTGACCACCTGCACGGGGTCGGGGCGTTTCATGGGCCGGCCCTCTCGATGGCAAAGGCCCCGGCGGCACTGGCCACGGGGCGGTCTTCATCCTCGTCCAGGGCCACGGCCCGCATGAAGGCGACCGAGCGGGTGACATGATAGCATTCGGCGCGCGCGGTGATCGCCTGCCCCGGCGTGGCCGGGCGCATGTAGTCGATGCGCAGGTCCAGCGTCGCGGTCGAGATCGGCGCAACCGGGTGGATCATCACCGCCGCCCCGCCGCAGGTGTCCAGCAGCGCCGAAACGGCCCCGCCGTGAATCACCCCGGTTTCCGGGTCGCCGACCAGCCTGTCGTCGTATGGCATGGTCAGCACGGCCTTGCCGGCGCCGATCTCGCCCAGTTGCATCCCCATCGCCCGGGCATGAGGGATCGCCTCGATGAATTGCCGCGCCAGTTTCGCGCGCCGCGCTTCGTTCGTATCCTCATCCATTATCTGTCCTTTCCGTGGCCCCAAGGGTCGCCCGTCACGCCGGCGGGGGCAAGCCCGCCTCCGCGAGATTGCCCCGACGCCGGCAGAGGTCTAGGTTGCGGGCCACGGAGGATTCCATGACCGATACCCGGCTCGGCTTCAAGGCCATGTGCGACCGCTTCGAGGTGACGCCGCGGACCCTGCGCTACTACGAGTATATCGAGTTGCTGGCCCCCGAGCGCGAAGGCCGGTCGCGGTTCTACGGCCCGCGCGACATTGCCCGCATGACCCTGATCCTGCGTGGCCGACGCTGGGGGTTCAGCCTCGAGGAAATCCGCCAGTGGCTGCTGATCTACGAACATCAAGGGACCGAGGCACAGATGCGCACCTTCGTGGAACTGGCCGACAGGCAACTGGCCGAGCTCGCCCGCCAGCGCGACCAGCTTGACGAGATGATGAATGAACTGCAGGCCCTGCGCGACGAGACCGCCGGGTCGCTGGACTAGCCGGCCACCCCGTCAGGAAATTGCGCCTGACCCGGCGTCACTTTTGCTGACCTTTCGTCATGCTCTGAGTGACGCGGCGTTACGTTTACGTTCACGTCATCTTTCCTTGTAGGACTCGGGTCAACTCCTCAAATCGCGGTCAAGACGACCCAAGACGAGGACGCCCGATATGACGACGGACCGAACCATGACCATCCGAGAGATGTGCGAGGCCTTCGACGTGACGCCGAGAACCCTGCGGTTCTACGAGGCCAAGGAACTGCTGCGCCCGCGGCGCGAAGGGCAAAAGCGGCTGTTCACCAAGCGCGATCGCGCGCGGCTCAAGCTGATCCTTCGCGGCAAGCGCTTCGGCTTCAGCCTGGAGGAAATCCGCCAGTTGCTGGATCTCTACCACATGGATGACAGCCAGGAGACCCAGCTGCGCAAGACCTATGCGCTGGCCGAAACGCACCTGGCCGAGATGGAAGCCCAGCGCGACGAGTTGAACGAGGCCATCGCGGAATTGAAGGGCCAGATGGCCTGGGGCGCCAAACGCCTGAAGGAATTGGCGCCCGACCGGGCCGCCGGCTAACAGCAAGACCCAAGGGAGAGAGACCAGACATGCCGATCTACACCGCCCCCACGAAGGACATGCAATTCCTGCTGCACAACGTCCTGGCAGTCAGCGAACAGGACATTCCCGGCTTCGAGGAGCTGGATCGCGACTTCACCGGCGCCGTGCTGGAAGAGGCCGGCAAGGTCGCCGCCGAGGTGCTGCTGCCCCTGAACACCGTTGGTGACCGCCAGGGCTGCACGCTGGACAACGGCGTGGTGCGCACACCCGAGGGCTTCAAGGAGGCCTTCGAGGTCATGAAGCAGGGCGGTTGGACGGCCATGGACTGCGATCCCGACTACGGCGGGCAGGGTCTGCCCTACGTCATGCACACCGCCGCGCAGGAGGCTTTCGTCTCGTCCAACATGGCGTTCAACATGTACCAGGGCCTGACCCACGGCGCCTACAACGCGATCCACGCCCACGGGTCGGAGGATCAGAAGCGGACCTACCTGCCCAAGCTGGTCAGCTGCGAGTGGGGCGGCACCATGAACCTGACCGAGCCGCAGTGCGGCACCGACCTCGGGCTGATCCGCACCAAGGCCGAACCGCAGGACGACGGCACCTACAGGATCTCGGGGCAGAAGATCTGGATATCCTCGGGCGAGCACGACATGGCCGACAACATCATCCACCTGGTGCTGGCAAAGATCCCCGGCGGCCCCGAGGGGGTCAAAGGCATCTCGCTGTTCATCGTGCCCAAGTTTCTGGTGAACGCGGACGGCAGCCTGGGCGAACGCAATGCCCTGTCCTGCGGCGGGCTGGAAGAAAAGATGGGCATCCACGGCAATGCCACCTGCGTGATGAACTATGACGGCGCGACCGGCTACCTCGTGGGCGAGGAACACAAGGGGATGCGGGCGATGTTCACCATGATGAACGAGGCGCGACTGGGCGTCGGCCTGCAGGGCTATGCCCAGGCCGAGATTGCCTACCAGAACGCGCTGGGTTTTGCCCGCGACCGTCTGCAGGGCCGCGACGTGGCGGGAACCAAGAACCCCGACGGGCCCGCCGACCCGATCATCGTGCACCCGGACGTGCGCCGGAACCTGATGGACCAGAAGGCCTTCGTCGAGGGCGCGCGCGCCTTCACCTACTGGGGCGCCACCATGATCGACGCCAGCAACCGCAAGGGGGACGAGGAGGCCGAGCAGATGATCTCGCTGCTGACCCCGGTCATCAAGGGCTTCCTGACCGACAAGGGCTTCGAGACCTGCGTTCTGGCCCAGCAGACGCTGGGCGGCTCTGGCTTCACCCGCGAATGGGGGCTCGAACAGTTCGTCCGCGATGCCCGTATCACCATGATCTACGAAGGCACCAACGGAATCCAGGCCCTGGACCTCGTGGGGCGCAAGCTGGCCCAGAACGGCGGCAAGGCCATCATGGCCTTCTTCGACATGGTCAAGGATTTCATCAAGGAGAACGAAACCGACACGGCGCTCAAGGACGACTTCCTCGACCCGCTCAAGGCGGCCTCCAAGGACCTGCAGGCGGCGGGGATGTATTTCATGCAGACCGGCACGAAGAACCCCAACGACGCGCTCGCCGGCTCTTACGACTTCATGCACATGATGGGACATGTCTGCCTCGGGCTGATGTGGGCGCGTCAGGCCAAGGCTGCCATGGCCGCGCTGGAGGCCGGCGACGGCGACAAGGACTTCTACCAGACCAAGATCGCCACCGGGCGCTACTACATGGCCCGCCAACTGCCGGCGACGGCCACGCACCTGGCCCGGATCAACAGCGGCGCTGACACCGTCATGGCGCTTGAGGCGGCGCAGTTCTGATGGAACGGTGGGGCGGGGACCGCGCGCGTGGCCCTCGCCCCTGACCACCAGCCGGAGGAAACCATGCCCAAACGCTTTCGCCTGACCCGCCGCTTTCCCGTCTCGATGACCGAGGACGGCTATCGCAGGCTGCGCCGGTTCGCCACCGAGGCCGGCCTGGACGAAGGCGAAGCGCTGTCCTTCCTGTTCGAGAATTTCGACAGCGTGATCGACAGCGAACGTTTCGGCCACCGTCTGCGCCTGTTCAATGCCGAGCTGGAGGCCCGCAAGAAATGACCCGCGCCGTCGCGGCATCCCGCATCGGCCGGCCAGCCCGAATACCGAGGGACTGCCCCGGCGGCAGGCCCCCTGTGACATGATGATCCGGGCGTCGCCCGGAGCCACGAAGGAGGAACCATGACCGACGCCTATATCTATGACGCGGCACGCACCCCGCGCGGCAAGGGCCGCAAGGACGGTGCCCTGCACGAGGTGACGAGCCTGCGCCTGTCCGCGCAGGTGCTCGACGCGCTCAAGGAGCGCAACAACCTGGAAGGGCACGCCGTCGAGGACGTGATCTGGGGCAATGCCACGCAGGTCGGCGAACAGGGCGGCTGCCTTGCGCGGACGGCTGTGCTGGGATCGCGGCTCGACCAGTCCATCCCGGGCCTGTCGATCAACCGCTTCTGTGCAAGTGGCATGGAGGCCGTGAACCTGGCCGCCAACCAGGTACGTGCCGGCGCGGGCGAAGGCTATATCGCCGGTGGCGTGGAAATGATGGGCCGCGTTGCGATGGGCAGCGACGGCGCCGCCGTTGCGGTGGACCCCACCGTGGCCATGGACAGCTATTTCGTCCCACAGGGGATTGCCGCCGACATCATCGCCACCGAGTATGGCTTTTCCCGCGACGACGCCGACGCGCTCGCCGTGGAAAGCCAGAAGCGCGCCAAGGCGGCCTGGGACGCGGGGCGTTTCGACAAGTCGATCATCCCCGTCACGGACCAGAACGGCCTGCCGATCCTCGACCGCGACGAGCACATGCGCCCGGGCACCGACATGCAGTCACTCGGCGCGCTCAGGCCGTCGTTCAAGGAACAGGGCGAGGTCATGCCGGGCTTCGACCAAGTGGCCTTGATGAAATACCCGCACCTTGAAGGGATCAATCACATCCATCACGCGGGCAACAGTTCCGGCATCGTGGACGGTGCGGCCGGCGTGCTGATCGGCTCGAAGGAATTCGGCGAGAAATGGGGCCTGACCCCCCGCGCCCGCATCAAGGCCAGCGCCAAGATCGGCACCGACCCCACAATCATGCTGACCGGCCCTGTGCCCGTGACCAGCAAGATCCTGACCGAGACCGGCATGACCCCGGCAGATTTCGACCTTTTCGAGGTGAACGAGGCCTTCTCGGCCGTGGTGCTGCGCTTCATGCAGGCCTTCGGCGTGGACCACGACAAGGTCAACGTGAACGGAGGGGCCATTGCGCTGGGGCACCCCCTGGGCGCCACCGGGGCAATCATCATCGGCACCCTGCTGGACGAGCTTGAGCGGCGCGACCTCGAAACAGGTCTGGCCACGCTCTGCGTCGCGTCCGGAATGGGTGCGGCCACAATCATCGAACGCGTGTAAGGGGGCAGACATGACCGATTTTACCATGACAACCGACGCCGAGGGCGTCGCCATCATCACCTGGGACATGCCGGGCCGGTCCATGAACGTCATGACCCGCGACTCCATGCAGGAGTTGAACGGCCTGATCGACGCGGCACTGGCCGACGAGGCCGTCAAGGGCATCGTCATCAACAGCGCCAAGCGCGATTTCGCCGGCGGCATGGACCTGAACACGCTGGCCTCGATCCGCGACGAAGCCGGGGATGACCCCGCAAAGGCGCTGTTCGATTTCACGATGGCCGGCCACCACATGCTGCGCAAGATCGAGCGCGCGGGCATGGACGAACGCAACAAGGGCGGCAAGCCCATCGCCGCAGCCCTGCCCGGCACTGCGCTGGGGATCGGGCTGGAACTGCCCCTGGCCTGCCACCGCATCTTTGCCGCCGACAACCCGAAGGCCAAGATCGGCCTGCCGGAAATCATGGTCGGCATCTTCCCCGGTGCTGGCGGCACCACGCGGTTGGTGCGCAAGATGGGCGCCATGGCAGCCAGCCCGCTGCTGCTGGAAGGCAAGCTCAACGACCCGAAAAAGGCCAAGGCGGCCGGTGTCATCGACGAGGTCGTGGATGACCCCGTGACAGCCGCGAAGGAATGGGTCCTTTCAGAGCCCAATATCGTCAAGCCCTGGGATGAAAAGGGATACAAGATGCCGGGCGGCGCGCCCTACCATCCGGCGGGCTTCATGACCTTCGTGGGCGCCAGTGCCATGGTCAACGGCCGCACCAAGGGTGTCTATCCCGCGGCCAAGGCGCTTCTGAGCGCGGTCTACGAAGGCGCCATGGTGCCTTTCGACACCGCGCTCAAGATCGAGGCGCGCTGGTTCACCCACGTGCTGATGAACCCCTCGTCGGCCAACATGATCCGCAGCCTCTTCATCAACAAGGAAGCGCTGGAAAAGGGTGCCAACCGCCCCGACGTGCAAGACCAGACGGTCAAGAAGGTCGGCGTGCTGGGCGCAGGCATGATGGGGGCCGGTATCACGCTGGTCTCGGCCATGGCCGGGATGGAAGTGGTGCTGGTCGACCAGTCGGCCGAGGCCGCCGAAAAGGGCAAGGCCCATACCGCCGACTACATGGACAAAGGGATCAAACGCGGCAAGGCAACCGAGGAAAAGAAGGCCGCGACGCTGGACCTGATCACCGCCACGGATGACTATGCCGCGCTGGAAGGATGCGACCTGATCATCGAGGCGGTGTTCGAGGACATGGGCGTCAAGGCCGAGGTGACGAATAAGGTGCTCGATGCCGTGGGCGCGGACTGCATATTCGCCTCCAACACCTCCACGCTGCCGATCACGCAACTGGCCAAGGCCTCCGACAGTCCCGGCCAGTTCATCGGTATCCACTTCTTCAGCCCCGTGGAAAAGATGGCGCTGGTGGAAA
Organism: Salibaculum sp.; assembly: GCF_035270045.1. NCBI lineage: Bacteria > Pseudomonadati > Pseudomonadota > Alphaproteobacteria > Rhodobacterales > Roseobacteraceae > Salibaculum > Salibaculum sp. The sequence continues at coordinate 15,079 of NZ_DATFIP010000078.1, read as the reverse complement.
TCATCAAGGGCAAGGAAACGGGCGACCGCGCGGTGGCCAAGGCACTCGATTACGTGCGCCAGATCCGCAAGACGCCGATCGTCGTGAACGATGAACGCTTCTTCTACGCGAACCGCTGCATCATCCCCTATATCAACGAGGGGATCCGCATGGTGAAAGAGGGCGTCACCCCGGCCCTGATCGAGAATGCCGCCAAGCTGGTGGGCATGCCGCTGGGCCCGCTGCAACTGACCGACGAGACCTCGATCGACCTTGGCGTGAAGATCGCCAAGGCCACCAAGGCCGCCATGGGCGATGCCTATCCCAATGAAGAGGTGGACGAGGTCCTGTTCTGGATGGCCGACGAAGGCCGCCTGGGCCGCAAGGCCAACGCCGGGTTCTACGCCTATGACGACAAGGGCAAGCGGCAAGGCCTCTGGGACGGTCTGACCGAACGATACGAGCAGGCCGAGACGCAGCCCGACCTGACCGAGGTGCAGCACCGGCTGTTGTTCGCACAGGTGCTGGAAGCGGTGCGCGCGCTCCAAGAGGGTGTGCTGGAGGACGTCCGCGAAGGCGACGTGGGCGCCATCCTCGGCTGGGGCTTCGCACCGTGGTCGGGTGGGCCGTTCGGCTGGCTCGACATGCTCGGCACGCCATATGCCGCCGAACGCTGTGACCAGCTGGCGGCGGCCCACGGCGACCGCTTCGCCTGCCCGGCCCTGTTGCGCGAGATGGCCGAGAATGGTCAGAGCTTCTATGGCCGCTTCGGCACCGGACAGGACAGCAAGGCGGCCTGAGCCAGGTCACGAAAAGGGGCCGCGCCAGTCGGTGCGGCCCCGGCCTGCGCCGGGGCCGGTTGCCGCACCCGCACAAGGCCCGCAGAAGGAAAGACCCCGCACAGCCATGCGGAGCCTCTCCCCCGGGAGACCCGGTCAGCGGCGGGTGAAGGCGCCTTGGTATCCCGCGCCGCGTGCGGTGGACAAGGCGTGCCGAAGCCCGCTGTCGGATGTGAAGGGTCCAGCCAGAACCATGCGGTATTCCGTGCCATCGCGGGTGTAGACGCCTATGCGCATGGGCAGACCCCGGTCACGCAAGCCACGGGCCACGTCCTGCGCGGCCGCGCGGCTGGTCAATGTAGTCACCTGCACGTAGCGGTGCCCCGAGAGCGCGTCACCCCCGGACGGCTGCGGCGCGGGCGCCGGGTTGGCTTCGGGCGCGGCGGACCGCGTGGCGTAACGGACGCGGCTCGGCACTCCTCGATCGGGGTTCAAACGCCCGTCGTTCCAAGCGGTCTCGTACCCCTCGGGCGGGTCGGGGGTGATATCCTGACGCGCGCCCACCGGGTTGGAAAAGGGCGCGGGGGCGCCAAGCAGCCACCCGGTATCGGCGCGTGTGACCTGGGGTTGCCCGGCGCCGGTGCTGCCCGGTGCGCTGTCCAAGGGGTTGGAATATGCTGCGGGGCCGGTCCGGCTGCCCGTGGCCCGCGGCCCCCGGGCAGTCGATCCAGGCGCCCGGTCAAGCGGGTTGGCATAGGGCGCCGCCGGCACCGACAGCGCGATCCGCAGCCCGCGCGGCTGCGGCCTGGGGTCCGTGGTCGCGCCGGGCATCGTGCAAGAGACGGGCCGCCCCGTGCGCGCGTTCACGAAACGCCGATCGCTGCGGGCCTGTTCGACGCAAAGCTCGGCCATGGTCATCCGGCGCGGGCCCGCGCGACGCGGCGGCACATCAGGCCTGTTGCCCAAGGTCCCCGTATCGGCAGTGGCCAAGGACCGGGGGGCCGGGCCGCAATCAACCGGATCGCCCGTCCGCGCCGAGACGAGGGTCGGCTGAAGCCCGCTGCGCCCGGCACAGGCCTGCGCCCGGGTCAGGGTCGGGCGGGCCTGCCGAGGGGCAGACGCCGGCGGCGGCCTCAAGGCCACCGTGGCCCGGGCCGCCGGGCCGCAATCGACGGGCTCCCCCGTGCGGGCCGAAATCATGTTGGACTGGACTCCGCTGCGCCCGGCGCAGGCCTCGGCGCGACTGATGCGGCGCCGAGTCTCGGGACGTTCATCCTCGGGCGCGGGTTGGCGCAGCACGCGCGGCGTCGGGTCCGGGGCCGGTTCGGCCGGCGGGCGCGTCTGCGGCGTGGCGGTGGCGGTCCGGGTCCGTTCGGGCGCGGGGGAAGGTTGCGGCGCAGGCGCCGGGGCCACCATGGCGGCCAGTGTGGGCGCGAACCCGCATAGCTGCTTGCGCTCGCGGTTCACGCGCGGCACCCAGTTCGTCGCTCCGCCAAGCCCGGCACGCACGTAGACGCAGCCACGGCTATCCACGAATTGCGTGCCACTGAATGCCTGCGGCGGCTGTTCGGACGGCGGCGATGGATTTCGCAGGTTCTGCGCTCCGACGGGGCCGCCCATCATGCCGGTCAAGACCAGAACGGTTGCGATCAGGCCTGCTCTGCCCATGGTTCCCCCACTATATTTTGTGGAAGAATGCGGGAGAATACCAATTTTGTAAAGGGATTGTTCCCCTATCTGGTGCCGAACATGCGATCACCCGCATCCCCTAGCCCCGGAACAATATATCCACGGTCATCCAGCCGATCATCCACTGCTGCTGTGACGATCGGCACGTCGGGGTGGGCCTCTTTCATCCGGGCGATGCCCTCGGGCGCGGCCAACAGGCACAGGAAACGAATGTCCTTTGCCCCTGCCTTTTTCAACAGGTCCACCGCCGCGACCGAGGAATTCCCGGTGGCCAGCATCGGGTCCACGGCGATCACCGCGCGATCTTCAAGAGCGTCGGGCAGCTTGCAGTAATACTGCACCGGTTGCAGCGTCTCCTCGTCGCGGTAAAGGCCGACAAAGCCAACCCGGGCCGACGGGATCAGCTCAAGCACCCCGTCGAGCAGCCCGTTGCCCGCCCGCAGGATGCTGACCAGCGCCAGCTTCTTGCCCTTCAGCACCGGGGCATCCGTGGATTGCAGGGGGGTCTCGATCCGCTCGGTCGTCAATGGCAGGTCGCGGGTGATCTCGTAGGCCAGCAGATGCGAGATTTCGCGCAAGAGCTGCCGGAACTGGTTCGAGGGGGTGCTGTCCCGGCGCATCAGCGTCAGCTTGTGCTGCACCAGCGGGTGTTCCACATGGGTCAAGTGCGGCAGGTGGGTCATGCGGCCTCCAGTTTGCGGGCCACGGCCGCGCGGGTTTCGGCGTCGCAGAACGCGGCATCCAGTGCAGTCATGTTCAACGCGCGAAACTCTTCTTCGCCCCAGCCGAATGTCTCTGCCAGCATCTCGTACTCGTGGGTCATGGTCGTGTGGAAGAAGGGCGGATCGTCGGTCGAAACCGTCACCTTGACGCCGGCGTCGCGCAGCCGGGCAATGGGATGATCGGGCCAGTCGCCCGTGGCGCCCAGAAAAACGTTCGAGCCGGGGCAAACCTCGAGCACCACGCCCTGTTCGGCCAGGGTCCGCACAAGCGCCGCGTCCTTGATCGCGTTCACCCCGTGGCCGATCCGTGCCGGCGTCAGATCGCGCAGGGTGTCGGCCACCATGTCCGGCCCGCCCCATTCACCCGCATGACAGGTCAGCGGCATCCCCGCCTCGCGGGCGCAGTCGAAGGCCCAGGCGAAATCGCCGGGCCGGCCCGTCATCTCGGCGCCCGCCATGCCGAAGCCGCGCAGGAACCGGCCCTGCGTTTCCACCGCGCAACGGGCCGCGGGACGGGCCTTGTAGGGACCGAAATGGCGAATGCAGGTGACGATGCCGCGCAGGGTGATGCCGAAACGCGTCTCGGCCTCCTCGGCGGCCTCCTCGATCGCGGCGAGGTAGTCGCGCCAGGCTTCCAGGTCGCCGCCCCCGCAGAAATCGGGACTCAGGAACGCCTCGGAATAGACAACGCCCTGGGCCGCGCTTTCCTCCAGCACGGCCAAAGTCAGGCGGTGGAAATCCTCGGGCGTTTGCAGGGCGGTGCAAGCGGCCTCGTAGACCTGCAGGAAATGGTCGAAGTCGCGGTAGGCATAGCCGCCGTCGGCAGTGAATATCGCGCTCAGGTCGAGGTTCTTTTCGCGCGCCAGCCCGCGGATAAAGGCTGGCGGCGCCGCGCCTTCGAGGTGCAGGTGCAGTTCCACCTTGGGGGTGTCGCGATACGTCATGCCCTGCCCTTTTCCAGCCCGAGGTGAGCCGCAACCAGCGCCGCCACGTCGGTGAATGTCATTTGCCCCAGCGCACGCGCGCCCAGCCCATGGGCCAGCACCGGCACTCGTTCGCGGGTGTGATCGGTCCCCACCCAGGTGGGGTCGTTGCCATGATCGGCGGTGACCAGCAACAGGTCTCCGTCGCGCAGCCGCCCCAGCAGCTTGCCCAGCTGCGCGTCGAACCATTCCAGGTGCCGCGCATAGCCCGAAACATCGCGCCGATGGCCGTAAAGGCTGTCGAATTCCACCAGGTTGGCAAAGACCAGCGCCCCCTCGGCGGCCTCGGCGGCAAGGTCCGACAGGTGGCCCATCAGGGCGCGGTCATCACCCTTGCGCACCTCGTCTATGCCCTGCATCGAGAAGATGTCGCCGATCTTGCCCACGGCATGCACCTTGCGACCGGCGGCCTGTGCCCAGTCGCACAGGGTCGGCTCTGGCGGGGCGATGGCGAAATCCCGACGATTGGCCGTGCGGGTGAAATTGCCCGCCTCGCCCACGAAGGGCCGCGCGATGACCCGGCCCACCTTCATGGCGTGCAGTGTCGGCGCCAGGCTGCTGCACAGGGTCAGAAGCCGGTCCAGGCCGAAGAGGTCCTCGTGCGCGGCAATCTGGAACACGCTATCGGCCGAGGTATAGCAGATGGGCCAGCCGGTGCGGATATGCTCTTCACCCAGATCGGCGATGATCCGCGTGCCCGAGGCATGGCAATTGCCCAATATCCCGTCGGTCCCGGCAAATTCCATGACCTTTCCGACAACTTCGGGCGGAAAGCTGTGGGTCGGCTTGTCGAAGTAGTGCCAATCCCAGGGCACGGGCACCCCGGCCAGTTCCCAGTGCCCCGAGGGGGTATCCTTGCCCGGGCTGACCTCGGTCGCCGCGCCCCAGGCCCCGGTCGGGTCGGTCATCAGGGCGGGGGCGGTCACGCCGCTGGCCAGTTCCAGCGCATGTCCCAGCCCCAGCCGCGACAGGGTCGGAAGCTGCAGCGCGCCGGCGCGCCCCTCCTCGGCATGTCCCCCCCGGCAGGCGCCGGCAATATGGCCCAGCGTGTTGGCGCCGCTGTCAGGCACGCCATCGTTGTAGAAATCACCGGCATCGGGTGCGCCGCCGATGCCGACGCTGTCGATGACGATCAGAAAAGCGCGCGTCACGGGTCCATCCTTTCCAGGATCAGGTCGGCGGGAGCGGGGGCCTCGCCGAGGGTGATGGCAGCGCGAACCGACCGCGCGGCGGCATGGGCCTGCGCCTCGTCGGCGGCATGGATCACGGCCAGCGGGTCACCGGCCGCGACCTTGGCGCCAAGCGGCGCGACCTCGGTCAGGCCCACGGCGGGGTCCACCCGGTCCGTTTCGACCTGCCGGCCACCGCCCAAGGCGACGACTGCCAGACCCAGCGCCTCGCCGTCGATCACCGCGACGTGCCCGGCACGCGGGGCCGTGACCTCGCCCACGACGGGAGCCTTCGGCAGATGCGTACGCCAGTCGGAGTCCATGTCTGGCGGACCACCAAGGCTGTGTGTCATCGCGGAGAAAAGCTCCATTGCATGGCCGCTGGCAATGGCGGTTTCCACGCGGGCCGTCGCTGCGGCCTCGTCCTCGCCCGTCAGGGCCAGCACCCGCGCGCACAGCGCGATGGTCAAGTCGTGCAGGCGCGGCGCCGCGGCACGGTTGCCCGCCAGAACCTCCATGCAGACAGCGACCTCGACCGCGTTGCCCAGCGCCGGGGCGAGCGGCTGCGACATGTTCGTCAGCAGCGCCGCCGTCGGGGTCCCGGCGTCATTGGCCGTGTCGCAAAGCGCAGCGGCCAGCGCGCGGGCCTCTTCGGCGGTCTTCATGAAGGCGCCGGACCCGCACTTGACGTCCAGCACCAGGCCATCCAATCCCGCCGCCAGTTTCTTTGAGAGAATCGAGGCGGTAATAAGGTCAACGCTTTCCACCGTCGCGGTCACGTCACGGATCGCGTAAAGGCGGCGGTCGGCGGGAGCGATGTTGCCGGTGGCGCTGACGATGGCGCAGCCGACATCGCCGGTGATCTCCCGAAACCGCGCCTCTTCCACCCTGGTCGACAGGCCTGGGATCGCTTCCAGCTTGTCCAGCGTGCCGCCGGTATGCCCCAGCCCCCGGCCAGAGACCATGGGCACGAAGACACCGCAGGCCGCCAGCGCGGGCGCCAGCACCAGAGAAACGCAATCACCCACGCCGCCCGTCGAATGCTTGTCCATCGCCGGACCGGGCAGGTCCCAGTCCAGAACGTCACCGCTGTCACGCATGCCGAGGCTCAGGGCCACGCGGCCTTCCTCGCCCAATCCGTTCAGACAGGCGGCCATGGCAAAGGCCCCGGCCTGCGCGTCCGAGACGGCCCCGTCGGCCAGCCCCCTTGCGAACCAGGCCAGTTCTTCCCGTCCCGGGCTGCGGCCCTGCCGCAGCTTGGCGATGATGGCACGGGCGTTCATGCGCTCAGGTCCGACTCATCTGATGGGCATCAAACCTGCCGGGCAGCATCTCGCCGATGGTGGTCTGGACCGTCACACCGTCCGTCGTGGCCAGTGTCACCGGCACATCCGCCGCACCGAATTCGGCCAGTTTCTGGCGACAGCCGCCACAGGGCGAGACCGGCACCGGGCTGTCGGCGATAACTGCGACCTCGGTGATCGCGGTGTCCCCGGCGGCGACCATGGCGGCGATGGCCCCTGCCTCGGCACAGGTGCCTTCGGGATAGGCCACGTTTTCGACGTTCACGCCGCTATAGACCGCCCCGCTGGCCGCGCGAATGGCCGCGCCGACCTTGAAGTTGGAATAAGGCACATAGGCGTTCGCGCGCACGGCGCGGGCATCATCGACAAGCGGCATTGAGCAACCCTCCGGCCCCCAGATTGTGACGAGGGCTTCGGGGATGCAAGCCTCGGCGTGGGGTCAGGCGGCGGTGATCCGGTCCGCGCTGTCCCAGGTGCCGGCGTTCGACAGGATCAACTCCGGGTCGGTGTAAGCCTGTCGCAGCAATTTCTCGTAAAGGGCGGCTTCGGCGTCTCGATCCAGCGGCCTGTCCGATCCGCTGACGATCATCAGCGCCGCGTCGAGCGCGGCCACGGTGCCGGACCCCTCATCGAACTGCGCCTTCTTGCGCCAGACCAGGCTGGCGGGCAGCAGGTCTGCGCAGGCTTTGCGCAGAATCCACTTTTCCGTGGTCTCGCCGGTGCTTTCCACCGCCGCGGGGTCGGTGCGGCGCAGTTTGAGCGTGGCCGGAATGGACTGGGCGAAGTCGATCAGGTCCCTGTCGAGGAAAGGCGTGCGGGCCTCAAGGCTCTCGGCCATGGTCACGCGGTCCACCCGTTGCAGGTTGATGTTGTGCATGGCGTTGAGGCTGCGGGTCAGCTCCTGCGACAGTTCTTGCGGGTGATCAACGTAGTCGTGGTGGTAGCTGTATCCCGCGAAAAGCTCGTCCGCGCCCTCGCCCGTCAGCACGGCCTTGACGTGCTGCACCGCCAGCCGGGTGGCGAAATGCGTGGGCACGGCCGACCGGACAAGATCCACGTCCGCGCTTTCGAGGTGGTAAATGACATGCGGCAGAACCGCAGCCAGGTCCTGCGCGGTGAAGGCGTATTCGCGATGGTCCGAGCCGATATGTGCCGCCACCTCGCGCGCCGCCAGCAGGTCGGGGCTGCCCTCGGTGCCCACTGCGAAGGTCTTGAGCGGCATCTTGCGTTGCCGCGCGGCCAGGGCGGCGATGATCGAACTGTCCAGCCCGCCCGACAGGAAACTGCCCACCTCGACATCGGCAACCATCCATTTCGATACGGCCTCCTCCAGCACCAGGCGCAGCTCGCGCGCGGTCGCCTCGACATCCAGCCCCTCTTCGGGTTCGGCGGCGCCGTGGGGCGTACGATACCAGCGGCGCATCCCGTCGATGCTGTCGAACAGGCAGCCCGGTTCGATGGCCTCGACGCTGTCCAGCGCCAGCCCGTCGAAGGCCTTGAGTTCGGACGCGAAGGCCATGCCGTCGCCGATACGCGCCAGATAAAGCGGCTTGATCCCCAGCGGGTCGCGCGCGGCAATGATGCGGGTCTTCGTGGCCAGCACGAAGGCGAACATGCCGTCCAGCCGCGCGATCCAGCGCAAATCGCCGTCACGGAACAGGTGCAGGATCGCCTCGCTGTCGCTTTCTGTCTCGAAGGCTGATTCGCCCAGGATCGCGCGCAGGTCGGCATGATTGTAGATCTCGCCGTTGGCCACCAGCAAATCGCGGTCCTGGTAGATCGGCTGCTTGCCGTCCTCGGGGCCGATGATCGACAGGCGGCAATGCGCCATCACCACCGGGGCGCCCTGGCCACGGATGACCTCGACCGCGTCGGGGCCGCGATGAGAAATCTTCTCGATCATCGAGGCGGCAAGCGCCTCGTCACCGATGTTGTAAAGACAGACAAAGCCGCACATGGCTGAATATAGACCTTTCGGTATCCGGTTTTTCGCGTTCTGGCTGCCCGCGACACTGCCCGCGCGCCCCGCATTAGGCCATGCCGGGGCGCTGGGGATTGGATATGCGGGAAACCGATCGTCGCCCGACCATAGGGGCCAGTGGGCGAATATCAAACATAAAACGACGGTTTATGTCTTGTTTGCGACATGCCTTACCTGATGTTCGGCGCCCTTCCTCGCATTCGGATTTGCAAGACAGAGCCTCTTCATGATTGATGGCAATGTCGGGGCATTGGCGGCTTCCATCACCGCCGGAAATATTGTTTAACATTAAACAAAATATCGCACCGACCAGGGACGAGAGGACGGGGCACGCCATGGCCGACAAGACAGAGACTTCGCTGCGCGACGCGGCGCTCGCCTATCACCGGGACCCCAAGCCCGGAAAGCTGGAGATCCGCGCCACCAAGCCGCTGGCCAACGGCCGCGACCTGGCCCGCGCATATTCCCCCGGGGTGGCCGAGGCCAGCCTCGAGATCAAGGCAGACCCGGCAACCGCCCGCGACTACACCGCACGCGGCAATCTGGTGGGCGTGGTCTCGAACGGGTCGGCAGTGCTGGGGCTGGGCAATATCGGCGCGCTCGCCGCAAAGCCGGTGATGGAAGGCAAGGCGGTCCTGTTCAAGAAGTTCGCGGGGATCGATTGTTTCGACATCGAACTCGACGAACCCGATCCCGAGCGACTGGCCGAGATCGTCTGCGCGATGGAACCGACCTTCGGCGCCATCAACCTAGAGGACATCAAGGCGCCTGACTGTTTCATCGTCGAACAGATCTGCCGCGAACGGATGAACATCCCCGTCTTTCACGACGACCAGCACGGCACCGCCATCGTGGTGGGGGCCGCGGCCACCAACGCGCTGCGCGTCGCGGACAAGTCCTTCGAGGACATCAAGGTTGTCAGCACAGGCGGCGGGGCCGCGGGTATCGCCTGTCTCAACATGCTGCTGAAACTGGGGCTGCGACGCGAAAACGTCTGGCTTTGCGACATCGAGGGGCTTGTCCACGAGGGCCGCGAGGTGGACACGACCCCACAAAAAGCTGCCTTTGCGCAGGGCACCGAACCGGCAACGCTGGACCAGGTGATCGAGGGCGCCGACCTGTTCCTCGGACTGTCCGGACCCGGCGTGCTGACCCCCGGGATGGTGCGCAAGATGGCCGAACGGCCGATCATCTTCGCCCTGGCCAACCCGACGCCGGAAATCCTGCCCGAGGCCGCGCGCGCGGTCGCGCCCGATGCCATCATCGCCACGGGCCGCAGCGATTTTCCCAACCAGGTCAACAACGTCCTGTGTTTTCCTTTCATCTTCCGCGGCGCGCTGGACGCGGGCGCGACCGAGATCAACGACCGGATGCAGATCGCCTGCATCGAAGGGATCGCGGATCTGGCGCGCCAGACCACCAGCGCCGAGGCGGCGCGCATCTACAAGGGCGAACAACTGACCTTCGGGGCCGATTACCTTATCCCGAAACCCTTCGATCCGCGGCTCTCCGCGGTGGTTTCCAGTGCCGTGGCCAAGGCGGCGCAGGAAACCGGCGTTGCCACCCGGCCCATCGCCGACATCGAGGCCTACAAGCAGAAGCTGAACGAGAGTGTCTTCAAATCCGCGCTGCTGATGCGTCCTGTCTTCATTGCCGCGAGCCAGGCCGCGCGCCGCATCGTCTTTGCCGAGGGCGAGGACGAGCGCGTGCTGCGCGCTTCGCAGGCGATCCTCGAAGAGACCCCGGAACGGCCCATCCTGATCGGCCGCCCCGAGGTGATCGAAGCCCGCTGCGAACGCGCCGGGCTGGTCGTGCGCCCGGGCCGCGACTTCGAGATCGTGAACCCGGAAAACGACCCCCGCTACCGCGACTACTGGGGCACCTATCACCAGATCATGGCGCGGCGCGGCGTCACGCCCGACCTGGCCCGCGCCATCATGCGCACGAACAACACCGCCATCGGGGCCGTCATGGTCCAGCGCGACGAGGCCGACAGCCTGATCTGCGGCACCTTCGGCGAGTTCCGGTGGCATCTGAATTACATCACCCAGGTGCTGGGCCACGGCAGCTATCGCCCGCATGGCTCGCTTTCCATGATGATCCTTGAGGACGGCCCACTGTTCCTGGCCGATACGCACGTCTGGTCCCTGCCAACGCCGGACAACCTGGCCGAGGTTGCCATCGGCGCCGCCCGCCATGCCCGCCGCTTCGGCGTGGAACCAAGGATCGCCTTCTGCTCGCAATCGCAATTCGGCAACCAGGCCGAGGGCTCTGGCAAACGCCTGCGCGAGGCCATCAACCTGCTTGACGCGATGGAGACGGATTTCCAGTACGAGGGCGAGATGAACGTCGATGCCGGGCTCGACCCCGAACTGCGCGAGCGCCTGCTGCCCGGCGGGCGGCTGGACGGCGCGGCCAACGTGCTGATCTTCGGCCATGCCGACGCTGCCTCGGGGGTGCGCAACATCCTCAAGATGAAGGGCGGTGGACTGGAAGTCGGCCCGATCCTGATGGGCATGGGCAACCGCGCCCACGTGGTGACGCCGGGCATCACCGCGCGCGGGCTGCTGAACATGGCCGCCATCGCCGGTACCCCGGTGCAGCACTACGGGTGATTCCCCGCCCCGCGGCTTTGCAGATTTGCACGCCGGGACGGAGATTTGCCCGCATCGGCCCGGATATGCGCACTTTGCAAATATGCGGATGTGTTAGATGTCCATTCTGCAAATATTTCGGGTCCGATTGCCTCGGACAAGCACCAACAGGCTTGCCGCACGGCCACCCCCTGCCCTATCCCCTTTGCAACGCATGAGGAGGAGGCACACGATGGGATACCGCGAGGTCTATGAGGCCTGGAAGGCCGACCCGGAAGGATTCTGGATGGAGGCGGCCCAGGCCATCGACTGGGACGAGGCCCCGAAAAAGGCACTCTTCGACCGGGGTGACAACCTTTACGAGTGGTTCGCCGACGCGAGGGTGAACACCTGCTGGAACGCGGTGGACCGCCACGTGGAACAGGGCCGGGGCGAGCAGACCGCGATCATCCACGACAGCCCGGTCACCCACACCAAGCGCGAAATCTCTTATGTGGAACTGCGCAACCGCGTCGCCAATCTCGCCGGGGCCCTGCGCGCCAAGGGCGTGCGCAAGGGCGACCGGGTCATCATCTACATGCCCATGATCCCCGAGGCGCTGGAGGCCATGCTGGCCTGCGCGCGGCTGGGCGCGATCCACTCGGTCGTCTTCGGCGGTTTCGCCGCGCACGAACTGGCCGTGCGCATCGACGACGCCAAGCCAAAGGCCATCATCGCCGCCTCCTGCGGGATCGAGCCGGGCCGCGTCGTGCACTACAAGCCCCTGTTGGACGGCGCCATAGAACAGGCCGACCACAAGCCCGACTTCTGCGTGATCTTCCAGCGCGAACAGGAGGTCGCGCACCTCGAAGAGGGTCGTGATTTCAACTGGCACGGCTTCCAGTTCGGGGTGGAACCTGCCGAATGCGTCCCCGTGGAGGGCAGCCACCCGGCCTACATTCTGTATACGTCTGGCACCACGGGCCAACCCAAGGGCGTCGTGCGCCCGACCGCCGGGCACCTGGTGGCGCTGAACTGGACCATGAAGAACATCTACAACGTCGACCCGGGCGAGGTCTTCTGGGCCGCCTCGGATGTCGGCTGGGTCGTGGGCCATTCCTACATCTGCTACGCGCCGCTGATCGCCGGCAACACGACCATCGTGTTCGAAGGCAAGCCCGTGGGCACACCCGACGCAGGCACCTTCTGGCGGGTCATCGAGGAACACAACGTGAAGAGTTTCTTCACCGCACCCACGGCTTTTCGGGCGGTCAAGCGCGAAGATCCCAAGGGCGAATTTGTCAAGAAATACAACCTTTCGAGCCTGCGCGCGATCTACCTGGCCGGGGAACGCGCCGACCCCGACACCATCGAATGGACCCAGGCGATGACCGGCAAACCGGTCTATGACCATTGGTGGCAGACCGAGACCGGCTGGACAATCGCGGGCAATCCCGTCGGCGTCGAGCCTCTGCCGGTCAAGCTGGGCAGCCCCACGGTGCCCATGCCGGGGTATGACATCCACATTCTGGGCGAGGATGGCACCCCCCTGCCCAATGGCGAGCTGGGCGCCATCGCGGTCAAACTGCCTCTGCCGCCGGGCACCCTGCCCACGCTGTGGAACGCCGCGGACCGGTTCCGCAAATCCTACCTGTCGACCTTCCCGGGCTACTACGAGACCGGTGATGCGGGCATGATCGACGAGGACGGTTATGTCTGGATCATGGCGCGCACGGATGATGTCATCAACGTGGCCGGCCACCGCCTGTCCACCGGCGGCATGGAGGAAGTGCTGTCCAGCCACCCTGACGTGGCAGAATGCGCGGTGATCGGTGTCAGCGATGATTTGAAAGGCCAGTTGCCGATGGGGTTCCTGTGCCTCTCCAAGGGGGTGGAGCGCCCGCACGCCGATATCGTACAGGAATGCGTCGCCCTGGTGCGCGAGCGCATCGGCCCCGTCGCGGCCTTCAAGCTGGCGGTGGTGGTCGACCGTCTGCCCAAGACCCGCTCGGGCAAGATCCTGCGCGCCATCATGGTCTCGATCGCCGATGGCAAGGACTACAAGATGCCCGCCACGATCGACGACCCCGCCATCCTGGACGAGATCACCACGGCGCTGGGAACCATCGGATACCCCAAGGGGTGACAGGGCCGGGCGACGTGTTATCCTGCCCCGCATGAAGGGGTTGGTCGTCTTGATGCTTGTTGCGCTCGCCGGGTCCCCGGGACAGGCGGATATGCTGATCGACGATTTCACCGATGACCCTGCCCCGCGCTGGTCGTTCTTCACCGACCGGGTCATGGGCGGCCGGTCAGACGGGCAGGCCGTGATCGGCGGAACCCCGCCACATCTGCACTTGACCGGCACCGTGAGCACGGCCAACAACGGTGGCTTCATCCAGGCACGCCAGCAGCTGGACGGTCTTCCCGCGACGGTCACGCGGCTGACACTCACCGTGCGCGGCGATGGCCAGACCTACTATGTCCACCTGCGCAGCAGCTCGACACGCCTGCCCTGGCAATTCTACCAGGCCAGTTTCACAGCGCCGCCCGACTGGTCCGACGTCGTCATCGCGCTTGAGGATTTTCGCCCGTCGGGGGGCAGGCTCGCACCGCTGGATCCGGCCGATATCCGCGCTGTCGCGCTCGTTGCCTATGGCCGTGAGCATGAGGCCGACCTGCGCGTGTCCAGGATCGGCGCGGACTGAGACCGGGACGGCGGGCGGGGCGATCTTGCCGGGGTCCGCCCGGCAAGGAGCGGCGCCCGGCGGCCTCAGGCGAACTGTTCGCGGATCAGCCGTTCCTCCAGCCCGTGGCCCGGGTCGAAAAGCAGCCGGTGCCTCACGTCTTCGGCCGAGTGAATTCGTACCTCGGCCACGTCGGGCACCGATTTGCCGTCGGCATCGGCCATGACCGGCCGCCGTTCGGGGTCGACAACCTCGAAGCTGACCCGCGCATTCTTGGGCAGCAGCGCGCCGCGCCAGCGCCGCGGCCGGAAGGCCGCCACCGCCGTCAGCGCCAGCACGTCCGATCCGATGGGCAGGATCGGCCCGTGGGCCGAGTAGTTGTAGGCGGTGGACCCGGCAGGCGTGGCCACCAGTGCCCCGTCGCAAACCAGTTCGGGCATGCGCATCTTGCCGTCCACGTGGATGCGCAGTTTGGCCGCCTGCGGCCCCGCGCGCAGCAGCGACACCTCGTTGATCGCCAGCGCGTCATGGGTTGTAGCGTCGGTGCAGACAGCCTGCATCCGCAACGGGTTTATCACCTCTTCTTCTGCCGCCGCCAGCCGCCCGGGCAGGCCGGTTTCGGCGTATTCGTTCATCAAGAAGCCCACGGTGCCCCGGTTCATGCCGTAGACCGGCGTGTCCAGGTGCTGGGTGCGGTGCAGGGTGTGCAGCATGAAGCCGTCGCCGCCAAGGGCCACAATGACGTCGGCCTCGGGCTCGTCCACCGCACCGTAGCGACGTGCCAGCGCCGCGGCGGCCTGACGGGCGATGGGCGCATCGCTGGCAACGAAGGCGAGCTTGGGGGCCATGGGTCCGTCCCTTGTCTGTCCGTTCCCTTGTCCGACGCGCCGAAGGGAAAGGCAATCCCCCAGCGGATACCGCTATTCGGACGCCAAAGCATCGTCCTGCGTCGCTTTGGGCCTTTCCTGCCACGGATTTGCCCCATATCAAACCCGGCAACACCTGTCGGCCGGGAACGGGCCGGCGTCCGTCAAGGAGGATCATCATGACCCATTCGACCAACCCCGACCCTTTCTTCACCGATCCGCTTTCTTCGCGTGATCCTGAGATTTGGGGTGCGATCGAGCAGGAGCTCGGGCGTCAGCGTCACGAGATTGAGCTGATCGCCTCGGAGAACATCGTTTCGGCGGCGGTTCTGCAGGCGCAGGGGTCC
>NZ_DATFIP010000077.1:0-82679 GCF_035270045.1 Salibaculum sp. | reverse complement strand
CCGGTGGCGACTTCAGAAACCCCGCTGTCAGCCTGTTCCGTGCTCTCATTTCTCGTCCACCCAAATATACACCCTAGGGTATTGGATAGGACCGAACAGCACAAGACAAGCAAAGACAGACAGGACCAAGTTTTTAAGCCTTAATGGCGCAAATGTGGACAGAGGCGAACTAGCACATACAATATGTGGGTGCTCTCCAGCAGCACCATTTTCCAGACATGGCAAGTTGTCTGACACCGCTCAGGTCGGCTGTTCGGTCCTCGGAAGGGTGATCCGGGGGCCAGCGGCGGGGCACCGGTTGGCGCCCCCTTACGATCCGGTCACGACCTCACCCGGCCCAGTCCCAGGGCCGGGTATAGGCGCCGAGGGCCTTTTGCACGTCCGCATCGGTGACTGTGCCGGTCTTGCGCAGGTAGCACACAAGGCCAAGCTTCTTGTCCTCTTCGACCTTGGCCACCTCGGCGGCCACCTCGGCCGCCGACAGCGCCGCCCCGTAGATCCGGGCGATGGCCAGCTTGCGCAGCTCGTTCTTGAGCGTCTTGCCCACGGCCGTCTTGGGCAGCTCGGGCACGATATCGAGGTGCTTGATGTGCGCCGCGCGTTCGTGGATGCGCTCGTTGGCGAACAGCATCAACTCGTCCGCCGTCACCTTCGCGCCGTCCACCAGTTCGACATAGGCGCAGGGCAGTTCACCGGCATGGGCGTCGGGCTGACCGATGGCGGCGGCAAAGGCCACGGCCTCGTGGCCGGCCAGGGCCTCCTCGATCTCGGCGGGGTCGATGTTGTGGCCTCCGCGAATGATCAGGTCCTTGGCGCGGCCCGTGATCCAGAGATAGCCGTCTTCGTCGATCCGGCCCAGGTCGCCGGTGCGCAGGTAACGGTCGTGGTGAAACAGGCCGTTGTTCTTCTCGGTCTGGGTATAGGTCTTGCCCTCGAAGACACCGGGGCTGTCGACGCAGATCTCGCCGATCTCGTTGACCCGCGCCTCGGCCGGGCCGTCAGAGGTATGGTTGAGGATGCGCACGTCCGAATGGGGAAACGGCAGACCGATGGAACCCACGCGCTTTTCCCCTTCGGGCGGGTTGATCGAGACCAGGCAGGTGGCCTCGGTCAGACCATAGCCCTCGCAGATGGTCACGTCGGCGGCTTCCTCGAATCGGCGGTAAAGCTCCAGCGGCAGCGGCGAGGACCCGCAGAAGACCAGTTGCAACGAGGAAATGTCGGCATCCACCTTGCGCTGCATCATCGCCGACAGGGCCGTGGGCACCCCGATCAGGAAGGTCGCGTTGTAGCGCTCGATCAGCTTCCAGAGGTTGTCGAAGACGCCGTCGCCACGATAGCCCTGCGGGGTGGGAAACACGATATGCGCGCCGGACCCCAGCGAGGCGCCCAGCGACACGATGGTCGCGAAGACATGGAACATCGGCAGCGGCGTCATCTGCACATCCGTTTCGGTGAACAGCAGCCGCTGGCCCAGCCAGGCATTGTAGATGATCCCCGAATAACGGTGCTGTGCGACCTTGGGCATTCCGGTGGTCCCGCCGGTGTGGAAATAGGCGGCCACGCGGTCCGCCTGGCTGTCCTCGAAGGCCAGAACGGGCGCGTGCCGGTCCAGCTCGGTGTTGAAATCGATCACCCTGGCCTGATGGCCGACATGGGTCTTGGGCCGCACCAGCGGAACGATGAGTCTCTTCAGCCCCGTGATGTAGCGCAGCAGGTCCACCTCGAGCACGGTTTCGACATTGGGGGCCAGCGCCACCGCCTCGGCGGCCTTCTGGGCCACGTCGGTCTTGGGGAAGGCCCTGAGCGTGACCAGGACCTTGGCGTCGGTCTCGCGCAGGATGGCGGCGATCTGTTCGGGTTCGAGCAGCGGGTTGATCGGGTTGACGATCCCGGCCACCGCCCCGCCCAGATAGGTCAACGCCGCCTCGGTGCAGTTGGGCAGCAGGAAGGCGACGACATCGCCTTCGCCCACGCCCAGACCCCGGAACATGTTGGCCGCCTGGCTGACCTTGTCCTTGAGGTCGGTCCAGGTCAGCGTCTCGTCCGGTGCCTTGGGGTCCGAAAACATCTGGAAGGTGAGGGCTTTGCGCCGCCCGTGGGCCGCCTCGGTGTGCGACAGCATCTGGTAGAGCGTCGCCGGCATGTCGCGCTCTTCCCACGGCATTTCCTGCTCGATCGCGTTGCGATCGGCCATCGAGGCAAAGCTCATGGTCGTCTCCTCCCTGAAAGACCGCCGAAGCCTTTTGCGGCCCATGATCGTTTCGCCAAATGATGATTGCGCCGCGATGACAAAGCAAGAGTGACGCGGCGAAATTCCTGCCCGTCAGATGCGCATGTTCCGGGTCGCGGCGTCCGAGCCGCCGGATCACACTCGGGCAAGGAGACGTGCGATGACCGAACTCACCCTTGCCCTTGTGCTGTTTCTCTTCCCACTGGCCTACAGCCCCGGGCCCGGCAACCTGTTCTTCGCGGCCAACGGGGCACGCTTCGGCGTTGCGGCCACCCTGCCCGCCTTCGTCGGCTACCACCTCGCGACGTGGTTGGTGACATTGGCCATCGGCCTGGGACTGATCGGCACCATGACCACCGCGCCGCCCCTGGCGCGCGCGCTGCAATGGGCCGGGGCCGCCTACGTCGCCTGGCTCGCCCTGCGATTTTCGCGGGCCGGCGCGCTAAAGGGCACGGGCGTTTCCCGCCCGGCCCGCCTGCACGACGGGGCGCTGCTGCTTCTTCTGAACCCCAAGGCCTATGTCATTATCGTGCTGATGTTCACGCAATTCGCGCCCCTG
The DNA here is from genome assembly GCF_035270045.1 of Salibaculum sp. Classification (NCBI taxonomy): domain Bacteria; kingdom Pseudomonadati; phylum Pseudomonadota; class Alphaproteobacteria; order Rhodobacterales; family Roseobacteraceae; genus Salibaculum; species Salibaculum sp. The sequence goes on along the minus strand of NZ_DATFIP010000077.1, from coordinate 79,887 downwards.
ATGTCCGATATCCCAGGTGCGACATTGGTGATCACCACGGTCTTCACGCTCAACAATTTCGTGGCATTCCTGGTCTGGACGCTGGCAGGTGATCTGTTGGGCCGCTGGTTCCGCAATGACCGCTCCGCGCGGGTCCTGAATTTCGGATTCGGCCTGCTGCTGATCGGCGTGGCGCTTTGGCTGCTGACCGCCTGAGCGGATCACTCCGCCGCGAGACCTTCGGTGAATTGCAGGCGTGCCAGCCGGGCATAGAGGCCGTCTTCGGCCACCAGCGCGTCGTGGGTGCCTTGGGCAACGATGTGACCTTCCTCGAAGACGACGATCCGGTCGGCCTTTTTCACCGTCGCCAGCCGATGCGCCACGATCAAGGTGGTGCGGTCCCGCGACAGTGTGTCGACGGCGTGCTGAACCGCGCGTTCGCTTTCGGCGTCCAGCGCACTGGTCGCCTCGTCCAGCAACAGGACAGGTGCATCGCGCAGGATTGCGCGGGCGATGGCGATGCGCTGTTTCTGCCCGCCTGACAGCATCACTCCGCGTTCCCCGACATAACTGTCGTAGCCCTCCGGCAGCGCCTGCAGGAAGTCGTCGGCGGCGGCGGCGCGGGCGGCGGCCTCGACCTCGGCATCGGTGGCATCGGGTCGGCCGAACCGGATGTTCTCGCGCGCGGTTTCGGCGAATATCACCGGGTCCTGCGGCACCAGCGCAATGTGACGGCGGAAATCGGCCCTGGCCATCTCGCGCAGGTCGGTGCCGTCGAACCGCACCGCGCCGCCCTCGGGGTCGTAGAACCGCAGGAGAAGTTGAATGATCGTGGTCTTGCCCGCCCCGGAAGGGCCGACCAGCGCCACGGTTTCGCCGGGGTTCACCTTCAGGTCGATGCCGTCCAGCGCCCTCTGCCCGGGGCGCGACGGGTAGCTGAACGTCACATCCTCGAAAACGATCTCGCCCCGGCGCGCCGCGGGGGCCGGCAGCGGGTTGGCCGGGTCCTGCACGGCGTCGGTGGACCCAAGCAGTTCCACCAGACGTTCGGTCGCGCCGGCGGCCCGCTGCAATTCGCCCCAGATCTCGGTCAGGGCGCCCACGGCGCCAGCCACCATGACCGAATAGATGACGAACTGCACCAGTTCGCCGATGGACATCTGGTCGGCGCGCACGTCGCGCGCCCCGATCCAGAGCACCCCAACCACCCCGGCAAAAACGAGGAAGATCACGATGGCCGTCATCACCGCCCGCACCCCGATCCGGCGGCGCGCGGCGACGAAGCTCTTTTCGGTGACGTCGTGGAACCGGGCGCGGCTAAGGCCCTCGTGGGTGAAGGCCTGCACCGTCTGGGCGGACAGAAGCCCCTCGGAGGCATTGCCCGAAGACGCCGCGATCCAGTCCTGGTTTTCGCGGCTCAGGCTGCGCAGACGCCGCCCCAGCAGCACAATGGGCACGACCACCGCCGGCACCACCAGCAGCACCATGCCTGTCAGCTTGGCCGAGGTGAAGAGCATGAGCACGAGCCCGCCCATAAAAAGCAGCAGGTTGCGCAGGGCGATCGAGACCGAGGAGCCGATCACGCTGAGGATCAGGGTAGTATCCGTGGTGATCCGGCTGAGCACCTCGCCGGTCATGATCCGCTCGAAGAACGCGGGCGACATGGAAATCATCCGGTCGTAAACGGCGGTGCGGATGTCGGCGACCACGCGCTCGCCCAACCGCGTGACCAGGTAGTAGCGCACGGCCGTGCCCAGCGCGAGCAACCCCGCGATCAACAGAGCGGCGCCAAAATACTGATCCAGCAACTGGCCCGAGGAGGTGTCGAAATTGTCCACAACGCGGCGCACCGCGATGGGCAGCATGAGCGATATCACCGCCGTCACGACCAGCGCCAGGATCGCCGCCGTCATCATGACACGGTAGGGACGCAGGAAAGGCCAAAGCTCAGCCAGCGCACCAACGCGCTTGGACTTCGCGCGATCATCGTCAGTGCTGTGGGGGGCGCGTGCCATGGCGGTCCTGTTCGTCGCGTAATTGCGCGTGACTTAGCGACAGACCCAGCCAAGCACAAGTCTCGGGTGGGGGGCGCGACCACGGGCTCCAGACCGTCGTCCGGCGCCACGACCTGTGCTGTCAAGGGCGGACGTCAGGGGCATGTTCCTGGAGCGGGTAGCGGGAATCGAACCCGCACCAAGAGCTTGGAAGGCTCGTGTGATACCATTTCACCATACCCGCTCGCCTGCACGACGTCCTATTTGATGCGCTCGGAGCGGTCAAGTCGAAGCGTGTGCGGGCACCGGGGACGGCTACGCTGCCGGGGAGGTCGGCAGCCCTTGACCCAACTTGTCGCGCACCTCCCGGTCGTATTCGCCAACGCGCTCCACGTTGTGCATGATCCGCCTGAGCCACCGCATCGCATCAGTCGCCTGGAACGTGTTCTGGACCGAGTAGATCCCGACATGCTCGCCCAAGAGAAGACCGCGCCGGTGTCTCTTGAACCGGTGGGCGACCGGCTCGTTCATGCGGCTCATGCGCGCGCCGATCTGTGCAAGTTCCAGCTTCCGGTCGGACGCCAGGCAGGCGGCGAACCATCGCGCAGGCCGCCGGGTGACCGCGTCATCTTCCAGCACGTGGATGAAATCACGTCGCCGGGCCTGTTCCAGAAGGCGCCCGAGGTGGTCGACCTGGTGCATCAGGGCGGCAAAGGCAGCGGCCTCTGCCGGCTTGTTGCGCGGCATGGAGATCCGGGCCGTGTAGTCCTTCAGGTCGTCCAGTGTCAGTCTCACCCGCGGCTCCAGCGCCGACAGCCGCCGCAGATCGCGCCTGGGGCCGAGGGCCTGCGCATAGGCCGAAAAGATCTCTCGCGCGGCCCAGGTCACGACGACATGGGCGGACTGCATCGCCGCGCCCTCGTCACTGAGCAGGCGGCGGTCCAGTTCCGGCGTCAGTCGTTTGCTCAGATCGGGCCGCAGCCTTGCCACCAGGGCGGCAAACCGATGTGTAACGGGCAGGAAGGCCAGCGTCCCCAGCAGGTTGAACCCGGTGTGGAACAGGACGAGGGCGGTATCATCCCCGGTCCGCGCGGCCAGTGCCTCAAGCGGCGCGGCAATCACCAGCAACAAGGGAAAGGCGATCGCCATGGTCCCGAGATTGAACAGCAGATTGGCGATCGAGGTCTGCTGCATCGGCCGCGACCCCCCGATCGCCGCGATCAGCGCGGTAAAGGTCGTGCCCAGGTTCATGCCGATCACGGCTGCCGCCGCCTGGATCAGCGGCAAGGCACCACTGCCAAGCAGAACCAGCACCACCGCGACGGCCGCCGACGAGGATTGCATCACCACGGTGACCGCCAGCCCCAGCGCCGCCATCGCCAGCATCCCGCCCAGGCCCGTTCCAGGTGTACGTTCCGGCGTGATCCAGTCCGCCGCGCCGGACATGCCCTCCTGCATCATGTCCAGCCCGATGAACAGCAGGCAGAAGCCGGCCCCGATCCGCCCGATCCGGGCCGCATGACCCTGTGACAACAGCAGCGTCAGGCTGGACAGGAACAGCAGGCCCATCGCAACCGCGCCCAGCTTGAGCTTGAACCCGACCAGCGACACGATCCAGCCGGTGACCGTCGTGCCGATATTGGCGCCGTAGATCACGCCAAGCGCATGTGGAAAGCTCAGCAGCCCGGCCCCGACGAAGCCCACGGTCATCACTGTCGTGGCCGAGGACGACTGCACGACCGCCGTCGTCACCGCGCCGCTCGCGACGCCTCGCAGCGGCGTGGTCGTGAACCGGCCAAGCAGCCGACGCAGCTTCGCGCCCGCCGCCTCGCGCAGCGCCTCCGTCATGATCGTCATGCCCAGCAGGAACAACCCGATCCCGCCCAGTGCAGTCAGTGTCTCCGACATCGTTGCGATCCCTCGCGTTCGACAATGCGGCCAGCGATGGCCGAATACAAGCGCGGCCCGGCCCCTTTGCAAAGGCCGGACTTGCCCGACTAATCCGGCTCTGTCATCCCCTCGATCGGCCGCGCCAGCGGGGTCGTCGCGGATCGGCTGTGATCGGCGCCCGCTTGCGGGATCCCGGTCTTGCCCCTCTGGCAACCCATCTGCAAAGGCCCTATCTGGGCACGAAACCAGACCGGAGGACACCGCTCATGCCGCCCCGCAACCAGGCCGCGCTCGATTTCCTGCTGACCCGGCGTTCGCGCCCGGCCAAGACGCTGACCACCCCGGTGCCCAATCGGCTGGAACTGGACCAGATGCTGACGGCCGCCGCGCGCACGCCTGACCACGGCAAACTGGAGCCCTGGCGCTTCATCGTGCTCGAGCGGGCAGTCCTGCAGCGGCTCGCCGCGGCCATCCCGCAGCGCCATGACGCCCTGGGCCTGCCCCAAGAACAGCTTGAGAAGGGCCTGGCACAGTTTAGAGACGGCGACCTGGCCGTCGCGGTGATCGAAAGCCCGGTCCTGTCCGACAAGATACCCGCCATCGAGCAAACCTACTCGGCTGGCGCGGCATGCCTTGCGCTGCTGAACGCCGCGCTGGCCGCCGGCTGGGGCGCGAACTGGCTGAGCGGCTGGCCGGTGCACGACCGGACCTTCGTGGAAACCTATCTGAACCTGACCCCGAACGAGAGGGTGGCGGGCCTGGTTCATATCGGCACCGAAACAAATGCACCGCCCGACCGCCCACGCCCGGACCTGAGCCAGAAAGTGACGGTCCTCGAATGATCCTGGCAGATTTCGCCAAGGCCCTTGGCCAGGTCGGAGACCCGCGGTTTCGGAGGGTCATGTGGTGGGGCGTGGGGCTGACCCTGGCGCTTCTGGTGGCGGCCTACGCGGGGGTCTTGCAACTGGCCACGATGGCGGACCCCGGTTCGGTGTCGCTGCCGGTCATCGGCGAGGTCACGTGGATCGGCGACCTGCTGACCTGGGGCAGCGCCGCCATGATGCTGTTCTTTTCGGTCTTCCTCATGATTCCCGTGGCCTCGGCCATCACCTCGATGTTTCTCGACGATGTGGCGCAGGCGGTCGAGGACCGCCATTACCCGCATCTTCCGCCCTTGGGCCGGCAAAGTCTGTGGGACGCTTTTCGCGACACGGTCAATTTCCTGGGCGTTCTGATCGGGGCCAACCTTCTGGCGATCCTCGCTTACGTCATCCTGCCGTTCGCCGCGCCCCTCATCTTCTACGGGCTCAACGGGTTCCTGCTGGGGCGCGAGTATTTCACCGTTGCCGCCATGCGCCGCGAGGGCCGCGCCGGGGCAGATGCCATGCGCAAGGCCAACCTGCCGCAGATCTGGATGGCCGGCGTCCTGATGGCGCTGCCGCTGACAGTGCCGCTCATGAACCTGTTCATCCCCATCCTCGGCGCGGCGACCTTCACGCATCTCTACCACCGGCTGGCGGGCACGGCCCTTGACCCGCGGGGCTGATCAGCCCCCGCCCGGCGCGCGCCCCTCGGGCTGCAGCCGATAGACCCCCTCGGGCAGATCCAGAGCCATTGCAAGGTCACGCAGTTGCGCCATCGACAGAGTGACGCGCACCACCGTGTCGCGACGCGGGTCCAGCTGTTCCACGGTCACGCACTCCTCGAAGGCATTGATTGTCACGTCTTCCTGAAGGTGGGTTCCGCCCTCGTCGACAAGGGTGACGACCGTGGCGTCGAATTCGTGCTCGATCGTGAACATGGGGCGCGGCTCCTGTCGGGTTGGGTGTCGGGGCAGTCTTTCGCCCAAGGGCGCGATGTCAAGGCGGGCAGGTCTGGTGTGCCGTTGCAGGGATGCTAGGTTGCCAACAAGCGAAACCTGGCAGAGGCGACAGGCGATGTTTGCGAGATGGGCGTTCCTGGTTGCGGGGCTCGTATTGACGGGCTGTACCATGCCGCCCATCGCCGACGCACCTGATCCGGCACCGGCCATCCTGCCCCCGGTGCAGGGCTTCGACATCCCGCGCAACGCAGGGGCGATCCAGCGCGCCTTTATCGAGGTAGTCGACCGGGTGGAACCGGTGGCCGAGGCCGAGTGCCGGCGCACTACCCCGCGGCGCAACTGCGACTTCCTGATCGTGGTCGATGATCGACCCGGGGTACCCGCCAATGCCTTCCAGACGCTGGACGACGACGGGCGCCCGGTGATCGGCTTCACCCTTGCGCTGATCGCAGATGCGCGAAACCGCGACGAACTGGCCTTTGTCATGGCCCACGAGGCGGCGCACCACATCGCGGGCCACATCGCACGACAGCAGCGCAATGCCACCCTGGGGGCACTGGTCTTCGGCCAGTTGGCGGGGGCCACAGGCGGTGACGTGGCCGTGGCCCAGGACCTGGGCGCGGCGCTGGGCGCACGCAGTTATTCCAAGGAATTCGAGCTTGAGGCCGACCGCCTGGGCGCGATCGTCGCAGCCAAGGCCGGGTTCGACCCGTTGCGCGGCGCCGCCTTCTTCTTTCGCATCCCCGACCCGGGCGACCGTTTCCTCGGCACGCACCCGGCAAATGCAGACCGCATCGAAACCGTGCGCGCGGCGATCGGGGGCCTTTAGCCGGGCAAACTGAAGGTGCCCATGGAAATGGCAATGAAGAAACAGGCCGAAGCGGCAAGCACATGCCCGTGCCAGATCGCGTTGGCAAAGCGCAGTTCGACCCAGTAGAACAGGATCACACCCACCGAATAGGTGATGCCGCCCGCCAGGATCAGCACCGAGGCCCCAAAGGGCAACAGTTGCACCAGCGGCCAGGCCAGCAGCAGGCTCATCCAGCCCAGCACGAGGTACATCACCGCGGCCCACTTGCCGGGGCGCTTGCGCAGGGCCAGCTTGACCACGGCCCCGATGCTGGCCAGCGCCCAGACCAGCGTCAGGACACCGTAGGCAAAGCCCGTGCCGATGAAGACCGCGAAGGGGGTATAGGTGCCCGCGATCTTGAAATAGATCGCCGCCTGGTCAATGCGCCGCAGGGTGTCGCGCAGAGCCTCCCAAGGGGCAAGGTGATAGAAGGCCGACACCACGAAGGACGCGATCAGCGCCCCGCCGTAGACCGCCAGGCCAGCCAGCGTGCCGCTGTCGACGCGACCGCTGGCAAAGATCAGGAGCACCACGGTGCCGGTCACGGCAAAGCCGATGCCCAGCATATGCAGCGCGGCATCCGCCATCACCTCGGCACGGGTCGTGGCTCGGTCTGTCATGCCTTCAATGTAACGATCCGCGCGGGACTGTCACAGGGGACGTGACGTCAAGCGGGGTTTGCGCAGGCAGCGCAACGGTTTGATCTGGCGCAATGCGGGCCGGGCCCGGCGGCGGCAGGCTGGCATGAACGGATCAGACGGGGATGCAACTGATGAAGACACTTGGCGATGCGCGCGATCACTACTGGCTCATGAAGGGCATGTCCCGGGCACGGGGCGTGGACTTGGGCGCGGCCCTCACCGAAGGGCGGCTGAGCCACGACGATTATGCCGGGATGGTCCAGGCCTGCCGGTCCTGCTCGAAGCCCGGGGCCTGCAAGAAGTTGCTGAACCTGCGCGAGGCACTCGAGGTCAGCCCCGGCTACTGCGTCAACCGCGAGCGGATGGACGATCTGGCCGGCTGAACCGGCGGTATCCATCATGCCAAGGCCCGCGACCTATCACCTGGACCGCGCCGTGACCGGACCGGCGCCACGGCGCACGGGCGCCACCGCCCCGCGCGGACCTGTGGCCCGTTGGCTCAGACCCCGACGTGGCGTGTATCCGGGTGAAGCGATTTGCCCAGGATATGATCGGTCCGGTGGATCACCCTTGCCGCCGGGCCGACGATCTCCGGCTCGGGCGGACACGCGATATCGTGGTCCTTGTCGGGATAATCCAGGGTCGACAGGAAATGGCGCATGCAGTTGATCCGCGCGCGTTTCTTGTCGTTGGATTTTACAACGGTCCAGGGCGCGTCCGCGGTATCGGTGTAAAAGAACATCGCCTCTTTCGCCTCGGTGTAGTCGTCCCACTTGTCCAGACTCGCCTTGTCGATGGGCGAGAGTTTCCACTGCTTGAGTGGGTCGGTTTCACGCGACTTGAAGCGGCGTTGCTGTTCGCCTTGCGTAACCGAGAACCAGTACTTGTAGAGCTGTATCCCCGAGCGCACGAGCATGCGCTCGAAGTCCGGGGTCTGGCGCATGAATTCCAGGTATTCATTGGGCTTGCAGAAGCCCATGACCCGTTCGACCCCTGCTCGGTTGTACCAGGAGCGGTCGTAGAAGACCATTTCGCCGGTTGTCGGCAATTCCGTGATATAGCGCTGGAAATACCACTGGCCCTTTTCTTCCCAGGTCGGCTTGTTGAGCGCGACCACGCGGGCCTGCCTGGGATTCAGGTGCTCGGTGAACCGCTTGATCGTGCCGCCCTTGCCGGCGGCATCGCGCCCCTCGAACAGCAGGACGAATTTCTGCCCCGTCTCCTGTGCCCAGAGCTGCACCTTGAGCAACTCGGCCTGAAGCCGAGCCTTTTCCGCCTCGTAGGGCCCGCGGCCCAGCTTGGGCAGCTGCGTCCGGCTGTCGCCGGGTTCCGGGCCCGGCTTCGTTGCTGTTTCGGGGCCGGTGGATGGCTTGGCGGGTGCGGCAGCGTTGCTCATGGTGTCTCCTGTCCATGTTGATCGGGCAGAGACTAGCAGCACCTGCCGCGATCCGCCTTGATGTGGCTCAAGCGGTATGGGCATTATCCGGCACATGCGGATCATCGAGAATGTCATCAGCGACCGGGGGTCGAAATACGCGGTGTCCGGCGGGCCGGTGGGATCGGCACAAGAGGCGAAGGCGTTCGTCAAGGCACTGTGCAGAAAGAAGAAATTTGCCAAGGCGACGCACAACAGCTGGGCCGTTCTGCTGCCCGCGGGGCCTTTGAAGAACGACGACGGAGAGTCCGGGGCGGGGATGGTGATCCTGCGGATGCTGGAACGCGAAGGCGTCGAGGGGCACCTCGTCTGCGTCACCCGCTGGTTCGGCGGCAAGCACCTGGGCGGCGACCGCTTCCGCCATGTGCAGGAGGCAGTGCGGATTTACCTGCAGGAGCCGTGAGCCGCGCGTCGTTGGCGGCGGCGGTGCAGCGCATAAAGCACCGGGGCCGTGATGTGGCGATAGCCAAGGTCGGCCAGCCCGTGAATGCCCGGTAGCCCGGTCAGCCGGGCGAGCCAGCGCCAGCCGGGCAACCGCGCCCAAAGGATGCGAAAGGCATCCAGCCCTTCATGGATACGGCCGTCCTGTTCCACGCGGAAAGTCTGCGCGGCGGCGTCCCGGTCCAGCCCCCAGTTCGGGGCCGCGTCCAGCCCGTCGATTTCCAGCGTGATCCCGGCGCGCTCGGCCTGCCGCGCATAGGCCGCAACCTCGCGTGAACAGATGGGACAGGTGTCATCGTGCAGGACCTTGGTCATGTCGGGGAGGTAGCGGAAAGGAAGTGAAGGGCAAGATCGGACCGTTGGCGAGAGGCGGGGTTTGGCACCAATGTCCGGCCGGGTGGAACTTGCCCCGAGGCGGCGCCGCGGCGCAGTCTCCGCCCATCGTCATGCCAAAGGCATGCCTCTGGCATGGCGCGCCCCACGCGGCGGTGATGGACGGCTCCAGAGGTCGAGAGCGGCCGGACGGTCAAATTCTTGTTTCTGGTTTCTTTGGAAAAGGTCCCCCGGATCGTCTGCTATGTCCGGATGGCCCCCCACAAATCATACTCCCCCGCCTCGTCGACCTCGACCGAGACGATATCGCCGACCGACAGCCCCTCCGTTCCCTCGTCGATGAACAGGTTGCCGTCGATCTCGGGGGCGTCGGCCTTGGTGCGGCAGGTGGCGATGCCGTCCTCGTCTATGTCGTCGACGATCACGTCCACGACATGGCCCACCTTGGCCGCCAGCTTGGCCTCGGAAATCGCCTGGGCCTTTTCCATGAAGCGGTCCCAACGGTCCTGTTTGACCTCGGCGGGGACATGATCGGGAAGCGCGTTGCTGCGGGCGCCTTCGACGTTTTCGTATTGAAAGCAACCGACGCGATCCAGTTGCGCCTCGTCCATCCAGTCGAGCAGATGCTGAAACTCCGCCTCGGTCTCGCCCGGATAGCCGACGATGAAGGTCGAGCGCAGGGTGATATCCGGGCAGATACCGCGCCATTCGGCGATGCGGTCGAGGGTGCGTTCGGCATGGGCCGGGCGGGCCATGCGGCGCAGCGTGTCCGGGTGGGCGTGCTGAAAGGGGATGTCGAGATAGGGCAACACCAGGCCGTCCGCCATGAGCGGGATCAGCTCGCGTACATGCGGGTAGGGGTAGACGTAATGCAGGCGCACCCAGGCGCCGAGTTGCCCCAGATCGCGGGCAAGCCGGGTGATGGGTTGCCCTGCGCCCGCCCGATCCTCGCGGGACCAATCGGTGCCATAGGCCGAGGTGTCCTGGCTGATGACCAACAGCTCTTTCACGCCGTTTTCAACGAGCTTTTCCGCCTCGCGCAGCACCGCCTTGTGAGGTCGGCTGACAAGGCGACCGCGCATGTCGGGAATGATGCAGAACTTGCACTTGTGGTTACAGCCTTCGGAGATCTTGAGGTAGCTGTAATGGCGCGGGGTCAGGCTGACGCCGCTGGCGGGCAGTAGGTCCACGAAGGGGTCCGGGTCCGGCGGCACGGCGGCATGGACGGCGTCGAGGACCTGTTCGTATTGATGCGGCCCTGTGACGGCGAGGACCTTTGGGTGCGCGCCGGTGATATACTCGGGCTCGGCCCCGAGGCAGCCGGTGACGATGACGCGACCGTTTTCGGCAAGCGCCTCTCCGATGGCATCCAGGCTTTCTGCCTTGGCGCTGTCGAGGAACCCGCAGGTGTTGACCACCACAGCGTCGGCTCCCGGATAGTCGGGCGAGATGGCATAGCCCTCGGCCCGCAGTCTTGTCAGGATGCGCTCGCTGTCTACCAATGCCTTGGGGCAGCCGAGCGAAACCATGCCGATGGTCGGCTGATCATCACGTCCCTTGGGGCGGGCGGTTTCGGTGACGCGGGCTTTCGCGAGATCGGGGCGCAGGTCGGGCGGGTTCTGGGGCATGGAACCTGCCTTACCGCGCCGACGCGTCCGCGGAAAGGGTGCATCGCCGGGCCATGGTCCTTTCGCCGCCCAGACCTATCTTTGACGCACGCGGCCGCGAGCGCCCGCAGGACAGGAGACCCGACCATGCCCGAACGTATCCTCGCCATCGCCACCGTGCTTCTCGCGCTTGTGGCCCCTGCCCTTTCTGCCGAGCCGGATCGCATGGTCTTCGACTCGATCGACGGCGGCACGCTGCGGCTGGATGGCCCGGCGCTGGTCACGAACACGGCCTCGCTTTGCGGCTTCACCCGGCAGTTCGACGACCTGCAGGCCCTGCACGAGGGCTACGCGGACGACGGGCTGACCGTGCTCGCCGTGCCCTCCGAGGACTTCCGGCAGGAACTGGACAGCGAGGATGCCGTCAAGGCGTTCTGCGAGGTCAATTTCGACCTGACCCTGCCGATGACGGTGATTACCCCGGTGAGGGGGGCCGAGGCGCACCCCTTCTATCGTTGGCTGGCACAGGAGCACGGCATCGCCCCGCGCTGGAACTTCCACAAGGTTCTGATCGGCCCGGCAGGCGAAGTGCTGGGCCAATGGGGATCACCCGTACGCCCGACCTCGCCGGCCATCACCGCCGCGATCGAGACCGCCCTTGGCGACTGATACGCCACCGCTGTTCCTGGGCTCGGAAATCTACCGCGGCTCCAGCTATGGCCCGTGGCACCCGCTGCGCATCCCGCGCGTGTCGACCGTGATAGACCTTGCGCGGGCGCTCGGCTGGCTGGGGCCGGATCAATACCGCACCAGTCCACGCGCCAAGCCGGCCGCGCTGACCGGGTTCCACACGCGCCGCTATGTCGCGGCGCTGCACCGGGCCGAAAAGGATCAGCACGTGGCCGAAGCCATCCGCGCCCAGCACCACATCGGCACCGCCTCGAACCCGGTCTTCCCCGAGATGTATTCCCGCCCCGCAACGGCCGCCGGGGCGTCGCTTCTGGCGGGCGAATTGCTGGCCCGCGGCGGCGTGGTGCATTCGCCCGCGGGGGGCACCCATCACGGCATGCCAGACCGGGCCAGCGGCTTTTGCTACCTCAACGACGCGGTGCTCGCGATCCAGGCGTTGCGCCGGAACGGGGCGCGGCGTGTCGCCTACGTGGACATCGACGCGCATCACGCCGACGGGGTCGAACATGCTTTTGCAGACACCCCCGAGGTGCTGCTGATTTCGACCCATGAAGAGGGGCGCTGGCCACGCACGGGCGGGTTGGACGATCGCGGAGTCGGGCAGGTCTACAACCTGCCCCTGCCGCGCGGCCTCAACGATACCGAGATGGCCCTGATCCGCGATGGACTGATCCTGCCGCAAGTCGCGGCGCACAGGCCCGATGCGGTGGTGCTGCAGTGCGGGGCCGACGCGGTGCTCGAGGATCCGCAATCCCGGCTGGCCCTGTCCAATCGGGCGCATTGGGCGGTCCTGCGGGCACTGCGGTCCGTGGCGCCGCGCCTTCTGGTGCTCGGCGGAGGCGGCTACAATCCCTGGACCGTGGCGCGGCTCTGGGTGGGGAACTGGGCCGTGCTGAACGGGCACGAAATGCCGGCGCGGCTGCCCGAGGCGGCGCAGCGGGTCCTGCGCGCCCTTCACTGGACACGTATCGGCTCGACCCGGGAAATCAAACCTGAGCCGCACTGGATCAGCACCTTGGCCGACGCCCCGCGCGAGGGGCCGATCCGGCCCGAGATACGCGCCCGGATCGGCCTTCTTGCAGGCCGCGGCGCGGCCTGAGCGCCCGCCGCCACAAGGGCGGCGGGCCGGCCCGATCAGGCCGCGAGACCCAGCTTGTAGACATGGATCTCGAAGGTCGGGTGCTGCTCGGCGCCCAGCACCTCGGGGCGCGCGTGGCGATAGGTCGACCGCCAGTAGGGCTGCACGATCACACCCTCGTCCTGCATGATCCGCTGCATCTTTTCCGACAGGGTCCGGCGGGTGTCCGCATCTGCGATGGACAGCGCCTCGGCCAGGGTCGCGTCGAATTCGGGGTTGGAAAAGCCCGCCTCGTTCCACGGCTCGCCCGACCGGTAGGCCAGCGCCAGCACTTGGACACCGAGGGGCCGCTGCGCCCAGTCCGTCGCCGAGAAAGGATAGTCCGTCCAGGCATTCCAGAAGGTGGCCCCGGGGATCACCGTCCGTTTCACCGGGATGCCCGCGTCGCGCAGCTGCGCGGCGACGGCATCGCAGGTGGCACGGCGCCAGTTGTCCTCGATCGAGATCAACTCGTGTTCATAGTCCGCCATGCCAGCTTCGGCCATCAGGGCGGCAGCGCCCTCGGGGTCGTGCACCGGGGCCGGAAGCTCGGCGTATTCGGGGTGGATCGGGCAGACGTGGTGGTTCTCGGCCACCCGGCCGCGACCGTCATATCCGAGGTCGAGCAGCACATCGTTCGACACCGCCATGGCAAGCGCGCGACGCACGCGCACATCCGCGTAGGGGCGCTGCCCGTCCACTTCGGCCTGTTGGTTCGGGCGCACGATGACGGTGTTCGCGGTCACGGCCTCGGACCTGCTCCATCCCAGGGTGTCCATCAAGGCGACGAACTCGCCCAGCGATTCGTAGACCATGTCCACCTCGCCCGATTGGGCCGCGGCGAAATGCGACGCCTGGTCCGTGCCGAAGTCGACATATTCAATCCGATCCAGGTAAGGGCCGCCGAAGACCTCGGTGCCCCACCAGTCGTGGTCGGTGTTGCGCACGAGCGCCGAACGAACCCCGACCTGCAACTCTTCGGGCAGATACGGACCGGTACCCTTCGGGCTGGCCATGGGATCGCCGGTGAAGTCCTGCGGCACGATGGCGGCCGGATAATCCGAAAAGCCCGCGATCAGGGTGATGTCGGGGGAAGACAGGTTGAGCGCGACCGTCAGGTCATCTGTGACCTCGATCGCACCGTCCCGGGCCGTTCCCGTTTCGGGATCGATCAGCGGCGTCATGCGCGAGGCCATGGAATTGCCCTCGACCGCCTGCTCGCACCAACGGGTGATGTTATGGGCCACGTCGGCGGCGGTGAACGCCGTCCCGTCATTCCAGGTCACGCCGGGACGCACGCGCAGGGTATAGCGGGTGGCGTCGGCGTTGACCGCCCAGCTTTCGAGCAGCATCGGCGTGATCGACCCGTCACGCTGATATTCCACGAGGTATTCGAGCCAGCCACGCGAGAAATTCGACATCTGCGGCCAGTCGTAGGTCCGCGGATCCTTGAGCGCGCGCACGTCCGACTGGATGCGCAGTGTGCCGCCTTGTTGAACATGACCGGCAGCGCGCGCAGAAGTGGGCGCAGACAGACCGATCAGCCCGTAGGCGGCCCCGGCCGAAACGCCAAGCGAGGTCGCCCGGGTCAGGAATTCACGCCGCGAGAGTTTTCCGTCGCCATGTTCGGCGGCAAGATCGCGGGCGGCGGGATGGGGGGTATGTGTATCCATGACGATTCCGATTTTGTGGGGAAATGCGCACCGCACTGCGGCGGCTTGGCGCGACGATGGGGTTTCCGTTGCCACGCAACGGATGGCACGGCTCACCCGCGCCTTGTGGCAATGGTAGGTGACACCGCCCCGGAACCAAGGAAAAAGTGCCCCGGCGGCACGAGCCGGTCACCCTATCGCTGCCAGGTGTCGCCCAGGCGATCGGCCCAGTCGTAGTCCTGCACGGTGATCAGGCCCGACCAGATCACGCCGGCCAGCACCGCCCATATCAGCAGTGCCCACACCGTGGTGATCCTGGCCTTGCGCTTGAGCTGCGGATCGGCCGGGGCGCTCTTGTGGGTGCCGGGCACGACGTCGCCCGCCTCGCCTTGCGTTGTCAGGCGCAGCGGCAGAACCACGAAGAAGACCATGAACCAGACCACGGCCAGGAGCACGAGAGACGAGGTGATTCCCATCAGACCTGTTCCAGTTCCGTCAGGGTGCCGTTCATGTCCTTGGGATGCAGGAACAGCACCGGCTTGCCGTGGGCACCGATCTTCGGCTCGCCGTCGCCCAGCACGCGCAGGCCGGACTCTTTCAGCTTGTCGCGCGCCGCAAGGATATCGTCCACTTCGTAGCAAAGGTGATGGATGCCGCCCGCGGGGTTCTTTTCCAGAAAGCCCGCGATCGGGCTGGACC
The DNA here is from genome assembly GCF_035270045.1 of Salibaculum sp. Classification (NCBI taxonomy): domain Bacteria; kingdom Pseudomonadati; phylum Pseudomonadota; class Alphaproteobacteria; order Rhodobacterales; family Roseobacteraceae; genus Salibaculum; species Salibaculum sp. The sequence continues at coordinate 64,737 of NZ_DATFIP010000077.1, read as the reverse complement.
CGCCGAGCGGGCAAAGCAACTCGATCTTGGTGTTGGGAAGCTGGATGAAAACCACCGTGACACCGTGGTCGGGTTCGTCCTGCGGCGCGCCGACCGAGGCGCCCAGCGCATCGCGGTATTGCGCCGCCGCGGCGTCCAGGTCGGGCACGGCAATGGCCACGTGGTTCAAGCGTCCGATCATCTTCGCCTCCGGTTCGGGACTACGGCGTATATGGGCCAGTGGCGCGGCCGGGGCAATCCGTCGCGCCACGACCGACCCCGCGCCCCAACGTCGCGGCCGTTAACCGGCCCTTCACCAAGCTGGTCCCTAATGAGTCGCAGATCAAGTCACTGCATCCGGGGGTATTGCCGAATGGACAGCCTCGACGACCTCATCACCACCCCGGCGCCGACCGCGAAGCGCCCGCTGCTTGGCCTGACTGTCCTCGCGGTCGAAGACAGCCGCTTCACCTCGGAAGCGCTGCGCCTCTTGTGCCTGCGGTCAGGGGCGCGCATTCGGCGCGCGGACACCCTGCACCATGCCCGCCGCCACCTGCGGGTCTATCGGCCCTCGGTGGTGCTGGTGGACATGGGCCTGCCGGACGGATCGGGCGCGGGTCTGATAGCAGACCTGGCCCAGGCCAGCCCGCGGGTGGACGTCCTTTTGGCGATGAGCGGGGATTTCGACACCCATGACGCCGCACTCAAGGCCGGCGCCGACGGGTTCCTTGCCAAGCCTGTGGCGAATCTGGGTCAGTTCCAGTCGGTGATCCTGGAACACCTGCCGTCGGCTCAGCGTCCATCCGGACTGCGCGTGCTGACCGACGATCGGGTCGAGCCCGACAGGATCGCCCTGCGCGACGACCTCGCGGCGGCCGCCGATGTCCTGTCCAGGGCCCCCGAGGGGCGCCGCTTGCGCTACCTGGCGCAATTCCTGGGCGGCGTCGCCCGCAGCGCCGCCGACACGCCGCTGTCCGAGGCTGTCGATTGCCTCGACGAGCTTCTTGCCAGCGGCCAATCCCCCAGGCGCCAGCGCGACCACGTTGCCGCCATGGTGCAAGACCGCCTCGACCGTGCGCGGGCGATCTGACACCGGCCGCACCCTGCCCCGTGCCAGTTTCCCCGTCATCGTCGCAGCCTCGTCCAATTCCAGCCCGATTCGGATGCCAGATCAGGGCAAAGCGCATCGCAGGAGGGCCGAAACATGGACCGCATCGTCGCCACCGTCTGGTCCGGGGACAAGGGCAACAGCACCGTCGACTGGCTGGTTCTGACCACGGGGCTGGTTCTGCTGGCGGCCGCGGTCATGGCAGCGCTGACGCCTGCACCGCGCGAAATCGCCCACGGGAACGGCGCAGCGATCACCGCGCCGGCGACGGGTCCGGCCGCCACACGCGACACGGACGCCTGAGGGCTGCATCGTTACAACAGCAGCCCGGGACGCGCACCCATCTCCAGGCCCGGGAAGATCACCTGCTCCAGTTCATCCCGGTTCAAACCGATCATCTGGGCCATCACCCAGGCGGCATGGGCGCGCAGATCGCGCGTGGGCATCAGGTCGCGCCGGTCGTAGAGATCGGCCTCGGCCAGGCCCGGCCAGTCGCCCAGCACCTGCCCTCCGCGCAGCGCGCCCCCGGCAAACAGCATCGCGCCGCCGGTGCCGTGATCGGTGCCGCCGCTGCCGTTCTCGGCCGCCGTGCGTCCGAACTCCGTCAGGCAGAGCACCGCCGTGCGGCCCCAGACATCGCCCAGACCGGCCCGAAGCGCGAGGATCGTGTCGGACAGCATTCCACCGCGGCGGCGCAGCCCCTGGTCCTGCTGCGAATGCGTGTCCCAGCCATTGATCGAGAAACTGGCGATCCGGGTGTCGCCGCGCAGCCGCGACGCGGCAAAATCGGCCAGTTGCACATGCGTCGTATTGACGGCGACCCCCGCCATCATCGGATCGGCCTGCATCATGGCCCCGGTCTGTTCGGCCCGCTCGGCCTCGAGTTCCAGGCTCGCGGCGATCTCGATCGCATCGGCGCTGGCATCGCGGAACAGCGGATCGTCGTGGTGCACGATATTGAGCAGTTGCCGCGCCTGGGCCGAGACGGCCAGATCGGCCTCGGGCGACCAGCGCGCGGTCTCGGCGAGACCAGACAGCACCAACATCCGTTCGCGCCCGATGGCATAGGCGATCTCGGGCTCCAGCCCACCGCGCAGTTGAAGCATCCGGTTGAGCCAGCCGTCGCGCAGCCCGCCGCCCCCCAACCCCGGCAGCCCGGCCTCGAGAATGTCCTGGCCATCGAAATGGCTGCGCTTGTCGCGATAGGGCGTCGAGACCGCGTGCACCGCGCCGAATTCACCGGCCTGCCAGAGGGGATGCAAACTCTCGAACCCGGGGTGCAACGTGAAGAACCCGTCGAGGTCGAGGCCGCTCGGGTCGTCGCCCCCGCCAAGGGTCGGGCGCAGCGCGGCGAAATCCGCGTCCCCATGGGGGCGGATCGCATCCAGCCCGTCAAGAGCCCCGCGCAGGATGATGACCACCAGCCGCCCCTCCCACGGGGCATTGGCCAGGGCCACCGGCGTGACCAGCGGCGCGGCGGCCGCGGAACAGCCCAGTGCCAGGCTGCGGATCAGGACATCGCGGCGCGACAGGCTCATGGCGGGGTCAACTCCTGTTGAAAGCGGCCGAGGCCAGAACGACTCCGACCCCCTCGGTGCGGGTCTGGGCCGCGCCCGCGGCAAAGCTCACCGCCTCGGACGGGTCCGGGCCAAGCGCATGGTGAACGAAATCGCGCGGGTCCGGCAGCGCCTCCAGCAGGCGTTCGGGCGCGCGCATCGCCCAGGAAATCCGGCCCGCCATGCCTTGCGGCGTGATCCATTCACTGTCGGCCTCGGGCCAGCCGTCGGGGCCCACCGGGGCCTGCCAGGCCTGTCCCATGACGCGCATGGGCACGCGCAGCAGGTGATGCACGTCCCGGCGCCCGGCCCCCACGATCCTGTCGGGCGGGACGGCCAGCGCGCGCAGCCCCGAGGCGATGAAATCGACGGGCCGCTTGACCTTGCGATAGGGGTCGTCCCAAGCTGCGGGATGGGTCAGCATGGCCTCGACCGTGGCCAGCAGGTCCCCGCCCGTGGCGGCATAACGATCCGCCATGGCGTGGACCATGTCCGGGTCCGGGTCGGGGGCGATGAAATGCACGGCCAGCTTGCGCGACAGATGCCGCGCGGTGTCGGGGTGGCGCGCCAGGCCCTCCATCGCGTCCAGGATGTCGTCCAGAGCCGGGTCATCCCCGCCATAGGCTTCACCCAGCACGGTCTCGGCCCCCGGTTCGGCATTGCCCGGGCGAAAGTGGAACCCGCGCCTGGCCGAACTGCTCAGCCCTGTCAGAAGCTCGGCCAGCTGGCGAACGTCGCGCTGGGTGTACGCGCCGCCGACCCCCAGGGTGTGCAGTTCCAGCAGTTCCCGGGCGAGGTTCTCGTTCAGGCCCCGGCCATGCTTCAGGCCACGCGGGCTGTTGGGGCCATAGGACCTCAGCTGATCGAAATAGAGCAAGAACGTCGGGCTTGTGACCACGGCCCGCAACATGTCGGCGAAGCGCCCGGTGACATGAGGCCGGATCGCGGCTTCGATGTAGGGCGACACAAGGTGCCGGTAGCCGCCGCTGAGCGCCCGCACCGTGAAATGATCGGCCCAGAACCGCGCCAGACGTTCGCGCAGGCCATCGTGCGTATCCACCGAACGCGCCATCTCGACAGCGAGGTTGCGGGCATAGAGTTCGCGCGCCGCCATGCGCATGCGGCTGCGCGCTTCCATGGCCGCGGTGCGGTCGGCCTCGGTCTCGGCATCGCGTACGGCCAGCGCACGGGCGCGCATCGTCGCGCGGGACGGTTCGGCCCGCTCATAAGGCGGAATCGTCCAGGCCCGCGCCATGGCGTCGGGGCCGGCCAGGCTGTCCAGCATGGCCGCAACCGATCCCGGCGCGGCGCGCCCGGGCGACAGGCCCACCCCGAACCGCCGCTCGGCCATGACAGGATCGAAAGGCACAGCATCCCCTCTGCTCGGCTTCACGCCGATCCTATACGTCCGATCCCCCCTTGTCCGTCCCGAAATCGCGGCACAGGCGGGGAACTGCGCAGGATGCGGGCGGGGCGCCGGGCGCGGGCGTCAGGCCTCGGGCGGGATCACGCGCAGGTGAAGCTCGCGCAGTTGCTCGTTGGTCGGCTCGGACGGGGCATCCATCATCAGGTCCTCGGCGCGCTGGGTCATGGGGAACATGATGACCTCACGGATGTTGTGTTCCTCGGCCAGCAACATGACGATACGGTCGATGCCAGCCGCGCAGCCGCCGTGCGGCGGGGCGCCGTACTGGAAGGCACTGACCAGCCCGCCGAAGCGTTTCTTGACCTCGGCCTCGTCGTAGCCCGCCTTCTCGAAGGCCTTGATCATCACGTCGAGCCGATGGTTCCGGATCGCGCCCGAGACCAGTTCGTAGCCATTGCAGGCCAGGTCATACTGGTAGCCCAGCACCGATAGCGGATCGCCCGACAGCGCGTCCAGACCGCCCTGGGGCATGGAAAAGGGGTTATGGCTGAAGTCGATCTCGCCGGTTTCCTCGTCGGCCTCGTACATCGGGAAATCGACGATCCAGGCAAAGGCGAAGCGGTCTGGGTCGGTGAGGCCCAGTTCCTCGCCGATCACGTCGCGCGCCTTGCCGGCCACGCGTTCGAAGCTTGAGGGCTTGCCACCCAGGAAGAAGGCCGCGTCGCCCTTGCCCAGGCCCAGCTGCTGGCGGATCGCCTCGGTCCGTTCCGGGCCGATGTTCTTGGCCAGCGGGCCGGCGGCTTCCATGATCTCTTTATTAGAGAATGTTTTTTCCGCCAAGTCGCGCGCTTTGGCGTGATCTAAAGGGTCTCCTTTTTCGATCAAATCCGCAATTTCGCGAAGAAGGTCGTTCGAAGCAATGTTGTCCCCTTCGACAATTGCTTCCAAAATACCTCGCTCGACCTTCTTTGCTTCTAGCCAGTTCTCGATTTCACCCCTCACCTGCGGATTCCAATCTGGGTTCTTCACTTCGCGCCAAAAAATATACCCCATCCCCGGCAGGCCCTCTTTCTGGGCAAAGGCGTTCATCCGGTCGCAGAACTTGCGCGACCCGCCGCCGGGCGCTGGAATGGCGCGGACCTCGGTGCCCTCTTGTTCCAGCAGATTTGCGAAGATGGCAAAGCCCGAGCCGCGGAAATGCTCGGACGTGTCCTGCATCTTGATCGGGTTGCGCAGGTCGGGCTTGTCGGTGCCATACCATTTCGCCGCATCGGCATAGGAAATCTGCGGCCAGTGCTTGTCGACCTTCTTGCCACCACCGAACTCCTCGAAGATGCCCTCGATCACCGGCTGGATCGTGTCGAATACGTCCTGCTGCTCGACGAAGGACATCTCCATGTCGAGCTGGTAGAAATCCGTGGGCGAGCGGTCGGCGCGGGGGTCCTCGTCACGGAAACAAGGCGCGATCTGGAAATACTTGTCGAAACCGCTAACCATGATCAGCTGCTTGAACAACTGCGGCGCCTGGGGCAGCGCGTAGAAGCGTCCCGGATGCAGCCGCGACGGCACCAGGAAGTCGCGCGCGCCCTCTGGCGACGAGGCGGTGATGATCGGGGTCTGGTATTCGCGGAACCCTTGGTCCCACATGCGCCGGCGCATCGCGGCCACCACGTCCGAGCGCAGGGTCATGTTGCGCTGCATCTCTTCGCGGCGCAGGTCAAGGTAGCGATAGCGCAGGCGGGTTTCCTCGGGGTATTCCTGGTCGCCGAAGACCATCAGCGGCAGTTCCTCGGCCGTGCCCAGCACCTCGATGTCGCGGATGTAGACCTCGATCTCGCCGGTGGGCAGCTTGGGGTTGATCAGCTCGGGGTCGCGGGCCTTGACCACGCCGTCAATGCGGATGCACCACTCGCTACGGACCTTTTCCACCTCGGCGAACACCGGGCTGTCAGGATCACAGAGCACCTGCGTGACGCCGTAATGATCACGCAGGTCGATGAAGAGCACCCCGCCGTGGTCGCGCACGCGATGGACCCAACCCGAGAGGCGGGCGGTCTCGCCGACGCTGTCCTTGGTCAGGTCGGCGCAGCTATGGGTGCGATAGGCGTGCATGGGATGTCCTCTTGCGATGGGCGTGGCGTCGGTCGGGCCGATACACCGTGGCACCGTCAGGGGCAAGGGCGCAGGCCGCTCGGGCTTGGCCAGACGGCCGCTCTGGTCTATCATCCACGCGCATTTCTCAAAGGGGCGGCCATCTTCGGACCCGCGAACCACGGAGGGTGCCATGTGGAAGACCACGCTGGACAGGCTGCTGGACAGGCTCGTTGTCGAGGGCACGCTCGAGGTGGCCTGGGCCGACGGATCGGTCAGCAGGTACGGGCGCGACAGCAATGCCCTGGCCCCGGCCCGGATGCGGGTTACGGATCCGCGGTATTACCGGACGCTGTGCCTCAGCCCCGTCATGGCCTTTGGCGAGGGCTACATGGATGGCCAGATCGAGGTGGCGCCGGATGGGCTCTACGACCTTGTCGCGCTTTTCACCAGCAACATGCACGGGCGCGGGCAAATGCCGGCCTGGTTCCGGGCCATGCAGAACCTGCGGCGGCGGCTGAACCGGGTCCTGCAACGCAACGACCCGCGCCGGGCCCGCCGCAACGTGGCACATCACTACGACCTGTCCGATGACCTTTACCGTCTCTTTCTGGATGCGGACATGCAGTATTCCTGCGCCTATTTCGCCCGGCCCGACATGACCCTGGACGCGGCGCAGGAGGCCAAGAAGGCCCATATCGCGGCCAAGCTGCGACTGGAGCCGGGGATGCGCGTGCTGGATATCGGTTGCGGTTGGGGCGGCATGGCGCTGACGCTGGCGCGCGATCACGAGGCGCGCGTAACCGGCGTGACCCTGTCGGAAAACCAGCTGGCCACCGCGCGCGGGCGCACCGAGGCCGCGGGCCTGTCGGACCGCGTCGCATTCCGCCTGATGGACTACCGCAAGCTGGACGAACGCTTCGACCGGATCGTCAGCGTCGGCATGCTGGAACACGTCGGCCTGCCCCAGTACGATACCTATTTCAGCAAGGTCCAGGACCTGCTGGCCCCCGATGGCGTTGCGCTGATCCACACGATCGGGCAGGTCGCCCCACCCCGGCCCACGTCCGACTGGCTGGCGAAATACATCTTCCCGGGCGGCTACGTGCCCTCGCTGTCGGAACTGGCGCCGCCCATCGAACGCTCGGGGCTCTGGGCCACGGATATCGAAGTGCTGCGCGGGCACTATGCGCGCACGCTGAACCACTGGCGCCAGCGCTTCGAGGCCGCGCTGCCACAGGTGCGGGCGATGACGGACGACCGCTTCATCCGGATGTGGCGGTTCTACCTGGTGGCCTGCGAGGCGACCTTCGAGCAAGCCCGCCAAGCGGTGTTCCAGGTCCAACTGAGCCATCGGCAGTACGCCGTGCCGGTGACGCGCGACTACCTTTACCCGATGCCCGGGCGCCGGCCGCACGCGGCGCAATGACCTAGAGTGCCGCGAAGCGTGCCTTGAGCAGGGCCTCTTCGTACTCGGCCTGCGCCGTGCTGTCCCAGACCACGCCGCCGCCGACATTGAGCACCGCCGTGTCGCCCTCGCGCAGCAGGGTCCGGATCGCCACGTTGAATTCCGCGCGCCCGTCCGGGGCGGCCCAGCCGATCGTGCCGCAATACGCCTCGCGCGGGGCCTCCTCCAGGGCGCGGATGATCTCCATTGCGCGCACCTTGGGCGCCCCGGTGATCGATCCGCAGGGGTAGAGGGCCGTGAACACCGCGCCCAACCCGGTGCCGGGGCGCAGTTGCCCGACGACCCGGCTGACCATCTGGTGGACGGTGGTGTAGGTCTGCACGTGGAACAGCTCCGGCACCCGCACCGATCCGAGCGTGGCAACGCGGCTCAGGTCGTTGCGCAGCAAGTCCACGATCATCAGGTTTTCGGCGCGATTCTTGACATCACCGGACAGGTGCGCACGGGACAGCGCGTCGGCCTCCGGCGTGTCGCCACGCGGCATGGTGCCCTTCATGGGCAGCGTCTCAAGCCGTCCGTCGGCCCGGATGCGAAAGAACAGTTCAGGCGACCGCGACAGGATGTCGGGCAGGCCCTCCTGTTCGACCAGAACGCCGTGGCCGACGCTCTGACGCGCTGTCAGCGCCGCGAAGATCGCCGCGCTCTCGCCCGTGACTTCCGTGTCGATGGGAAAGGTCAGGTTGGCCTGGTAGATGTCCCCGGCGCCGATCCAGTCATGCACCCGGGCAAAGGCCGCGCCATATCTATCCGCGCTCCAGCGTGGGCGTAGCGGCCCGATCCGGGCCGGGCCGTCCGCAAGCGGTGCTGCTGGCTCCGGTCCGTCGAAAACCCCGAAACACAGCAGCGGCAGCCTGCGCGCCTCGGGCATCAGCCCGGCCAACGCAGGCTCCAGCGCGTAGCCCAGTTCGTAGCTGGCATAGCCGGCCAGCCACTTGCCGGTCGCGCGCGCGGTTTCCAGCGCGGCCAGCGCGGCAGGCACCTGGTCGGGGCGGTCGGCGCGGATCACGTCGGTTGCGCCGGCGAACTGCGCCGCCGCGCCGGCCGTTTCCGGCCCTGCCATGCTGTCGAACCTCAGCCGCACGGATGTCCCTTTTCAGGCCAGTTCCCCGGTCGTATTCCCCGGTCCCGTTCCAGTCCCGCTACATAGTCCGCGCATCGGCCGGCGAACAGGGCCGAAAACGCCCGTTCGGTCGTCAAAGCCGCCGCGCAGCGCCCCGGCAAAGGGGCGCCGCGCCAATGAGCCCTTGCACCGGCGCGCACCATCCCTATAACCCACGACAATTTGGGCACATGCCATGTTGCCTGAATCGCCACACATGAAAGCCGAGGGGCCGTCACAATGCCGAAGAGAACCGACATCCAGTCGATCATGATCATCGGTGCGGGGCCCATCATCATCGGCCAGGCCTGCGAGTTCGACTATTCAGGCGCCCAGGCCTGCAAGGCGCTGCGCGAAGAGGGCTACCGGGTGATCCTGGTGAACTCGAACCCGGCCACGATCATGACCGACCCCGTCCTTGCGGACGCCACCTACATCGAACCCATCACCCCAGAGACCGTCGCAAAGATCATCGCCAAGGAACGTCCCGATGCCCTGCTGCCGACCATGGGCGGGCAGACCGGGCTGAACACCTCGCTGGCGCTGGCGGACATGGGCGTGCTGGAGGAGTACGGCGTCGAGATGATCGGCGCCCGGCGCGACGCCATCGAGATGGCCGAGGACCGCAACCTCTTTCGCGAGGCGATGGACCGGCTGGGAATCGAGAATCCCAAGGCCACCATCGTCACCGCCCCCAGGACCGCGGGCGGCCACCACGACCTGGAGGCCGGGATCTCGATCGCTCTGGAGGCGCTCGAGGATGTCGGCCTGCCCGCCATCATCCGCCCCGCCTATACGCTGGGCGGCACCGGCGGCGGCGTGGCCTACAACCGCGAGGACTACATCCACTATTGCCGCACCGGCATGGACGCCTCTCCGGTCGGGCAGATCCTGATCGACGAAAGCCTGCTGGGCTGGAAGGAGTTCGAGATGGAGGTCGTGCGCGACCGCGCCGACAACGCCATCATCGTCTGTTCCATCGAGAACGTGGACCCGATGGGGGTGCATACGGGCGATTCCATCACCGTGGCCCCGGCGCTGACGCTGACCGACAAGGAATACCAGTTGATGCGCACGCACAGCATCAACGTGCTGCGCGAGATCGGCGTGGAAACCGGCGGATCTAACGTGCAATGGGCCGTGAACCCCGAGGACGGCCGCATGGTCGTGATCGAGATGAACCCGCGCGTATCGCGGTCCTCGGCGCTGGCGTCCAAGGCAACGGGCTTTCCCATCGCCAAGATCGCCGCCAAGCTGGCCGTGGGCTATACGCTGGACGAACTGGACAATGACATCACCAAGGTCACGCCCGCCAGCTTCGAACCCACCATCGACTACGTCGTCACCAAGATCCCGAAATTCGCCTTCGAGAAATTCCCCGGAGCGGAGCCGCACCTGACAACGGCGATGAAATCGGTGGGCGAGGCCATGTCCATCGGTCGCACCATCCACGAGTCGCTGCAAAAGGCGCTGGCCTCGATGGAGTCCGGCCTGACCGGCTTCGACGAGATCACCATTCCCGGCGCCGATGATCCGACGAACGGCCGTGCCGCCATCACCCGTGAGCTGGCCAAGCAGACGCCAGACCGGCTGCGCGTCATCGCCCAGGCCATCCGCGAGGGTTTCCCGGACGCGGACATCCAGGACATCACGTCCTTCGATCCGTGGTTCCTGGCGCGCATCCGCGAAATCGTCGAGGCCGAGCAGGACGTGGAATCCAACGGGCTGCCCACCGATCCGCAGGCCCTGCGCGGGCTCAAGATGATGGGTTTCACCGACGCCCGCCTCGGCCACCTGACCGGCCGTCCTGAATCCGAGATCCGCAAGGCCCGCCAGGCCGCCGGCGTGACCGCGGTCTTCAAGCGCATCGATACCTGCGCCGCCGAATTCGAGGCCCAGACCCCCTACATGTATTCGACCTACGAGACCCCCATGATGGGCGAGGCGGAATGCGAGGCACGGCCTTCGGACCGCAAGAAGGTCGTCATCCTGGGCGGCGGCCCGAACCGGATCGGCCAGGGGATCGAGTTCGATTATTGCTGCTGTCACGCCTGTTTCGCGCTGACGGAACAGGGCTACGAGACCATCATGGTCAACTGCAATCCCGAGACCGTCAGCACGGACTACGACACCTCGGACCGGCTGTATTTCGAACCGCTGACCTTCGAGCACGTCATGGAAATCCTGCGCGTCGAACAGGACAATGGCACCCTGCACGGGGTCATCGTGCAGTTCGGCGGCCAGACCCCGCTCAAGCTGGCCAATGACCTGGAGGCGGCCGGAATACCTATCCTGGGCACGCCGCCCGATGCCATCGACCTGGCCGAGGACCGTGAGCGGTTCCAGGCGCTGGTGGGCAAGCTGGGCCTCAAGCAGCCCAGCAACGGGATCGCCAGCAGCGACACCCAGGCCCTCGCGATCGCCGAGGGCATCGGCTTTCCGCTGGTGATCCGCCCCTCCTACGTTCTCGGCGGGCGCGCCATGGAGATCGTGCGCGACATGGCCCACCTGGAACGCTACATCGCGGAGGCCGTGATCGTCTCGGGCGACAGCCCCGTCTTGCTCGACGGCTACCTCTCCGGCGCGGTCGAGGTGGATCTCGACTGCCTGTGCGACGGCGAGGCGGTGCATATCGCCGGCATCATGCAGCACATCGAAGAGGCTGGCGTGCACTCGGGCGACAGCGCCTGCTGCCTGCCGCCGCATTCCCTTCCCGCCGACGTCATCGAGGAAATGAAACGCCAGGCCATCGACCTGGCGCGCGCCCTCCGGGTCAAGGGCCTGATGAACGTGCAGTTCGCGGTCAAGGACGGCGAGGTCTACCTGATCGAGGTCAATCCCCGTGCCAGCCGCACAGTGCCCTTCGTGGCCAAGGCCACGGACAGCGCCATCGCCTCGATCGCCGCGCGGCTCATGGCGGGCGAACCGCTGTCGAATTTCCCCCACCGTCCGCCCTACCCGCCGGCCGAGGACCCGATGGACGTTCTGCCACTGGGAAATCCCTACACCCTGGCCGATCCGCAAACCCCGTGGTTCAGCGTGAAAGAGGCAGTGCTGCCCTTCAACCGCTTTCCCGGCGTCGACACGATCCTCGGACCGGAAATGCGGTCCACCGGCGAAGTCATGGGCTGGGCGCGCGATTTCGGCCGCGCCTTTCTCAAGGCGCAGATGGGCGCGGGACAGGACCTGCCGACCACCGGCACGGTCTTCTTCTCGATCAAGGACGCCGACAAGGGCGACGTACTGCGCGAAACGGCGCAGATGGTCACGGACCTCGGCATGTCCATCTGCGCCACCCGCGGCACAGCCAAATGGCTGGCTGACCAGGGGTTCGAGACGAAACTGGTCAACAAGGTCTACGAGGGCGGCCGCACGGTGGTGGACCGCCTCAAGGACGGCGAGATCGCGCTGGTCTTCAACTCCGCCGAAGGCGCGGCGGCGGTCGAGGACAGCCGCTCGATCCGCGCCGTGGCCCTGGCCGACAAGATCCCCTATTACACCACGCTCGCGGGTTCTCATGCGGCTGCGCTGGCCATGACGGCCAAGGTCAGCGACGAGGTGCGCGTGCGGGCATTGCAGGGGTGATCGCCGGGTCCCGACCGCGCCGGAAAAGGGCCCCTACTGAACCGTAACGGCCGCCTGGCTGTCGCCCGCGCGCACGTCGTCGTAGAAGATGACCTGGCGGGGCGCGTCGCCATTGAGCCGGCCAAGGCCGGAGCGATAAAGCCCGAACTTGAAACTGGGCGCGACGTCGCGGTTCAGGTTCGGGCCGTCATGGCTGTGCACCAGCCGATCATTGATCCAGACCCGGATGCGGCCGTCCGACCGGGCGGACCAGACCGCCTGTAGCCGCAGGTCATGCCACCGCCCCTGCACCTGCGCACGGGGAATGACATACTTTATCACCATCGGGCGTGGCGGGTCGCCATCATCGGTCTGCTGCGTGGTCGGATCGTCCTGCACCAGCTCGATCCCGTCGCGGTAGTAGGACAAGCCCAGGGTGATCTCGCCACTGCCGCGCGTATCCTGCCATTGCATGAGACCGGTCACCGCCGGGTCGATCGCCTCGACCCCGCGCGGGATCAGGAAGGACGCCGCATACCAGTATTCCCGCCCGGTCGAGATACGGTTGCGATCGACGATTTCGGCGCGTTCACGTCCATTGGCGCAATCGTTATAAGTGCGGTTGCCCGCGCATTGGCCGGGCGCCACCTGGAATGCCATCGCGGTCGGACCGCTGCGCGTCGGATAGTCCGATGCATTCACGGTGATCGCCGTGTTGCGTGAATTGGCATGTTCAACGCGCAGGCCGTCTATATCGGCCTGTGCGGCCACCTGCCCCGCCCCGGTCACGGCCAGCAAAACGGCGATGGCCGCTCCAAGTCCCTTCATGTTCTTGGCTTCCCACGCTCATTCAATTTCCGTTCCATTAGTGGCCTGGGGCCCCGCGCTGTCAAGCGCGGGCCTTCGACGCCCCGTCACCCTTGCCTTGACCCCGTCTCTTCGCCCATTTTGTCGCCCAACCAAGGGGGACAGACATGCACAGCGCCGCGATCACCGGGACCGGGGTTTTCACCCCGGACCAGAGCATCTCGAACGAGGAACTGGTCACGGCCTTCAACGCCTATGCCGACCGGCAGAACGCGGCCAACGCCGCGGCGATCGTCGCCGGTGACACCGCGCCCATCCCGCACTCCTCCTCCGATTTCATCGAAGAGGCATCGGGCATCCGCAGCCGCTACGTGATGAACAAGTCCGGCGTGCTCGACCCCGACCGCATGTTCCCGCACCTGCCACCGCGCGCCGATGACGACCCCGGCCTGATGGCGGAAATGGCGGTGGACGCCAGCCAGCAGGCACTGGACATGGCCGGTGTCGATGCAACGGATGTCGATGCCGTCCTCTGCGCCGCCTCCAACCACGAGCGGGCCTACCCGGCCATTGCCGTGGAAATCCAGAACCTGCTGGGCACCGGGGGCTTCGCCTTCGACATGAACGTGGCCTGTTCCTCGGCCACCTTCGGTATCCTGGCCGCCACCGACATGATCCGCGCGGGTACGATCCGGCGCGCGTTGGTCGTGAACCCCGAAATCTGCTCGGCCCACCTGGAATGGCGCGACCGCGACTGCCATTTCATCTTCGGCGATGTCTGCACCGCCGTGCTGATCGAACGCGACGAGGGGCTGCAAACGCCGCATTTCAAGATCAAGTCCACCCGCGCGGCCACGCAATTTTCCAACAACATCCGCAATAACGACGGCTTCCTGCGCCGCACCCGCGACCAGATGGAGGATCGCCGCGACATGCAGTTCATGCAGGAGGGCCGCCGGGTCTTCAAGGAAGTGCTGCCGCTGGTCTCGCGCCATATCGCCGACCACATGGCGAATGAGGGCGTGTCGGCCGCTGACCTGAAACGGCTTTGGCTGCACCAAGCCAACAAGACCATGAATGACTACATCGGCAAGAAGGTTCTGGGCCGCACCCCCAGTGCGCAGGAACAGCCCAACATCCTGCAGGACTATGCCAATACCTCCTCGGCGGGGTCCATCATCGCCTTCGCCCAGCATTCGGACGACATGGCCGCGGGCGACACCGGGCTCATCTGCTCCTTCGGCGCGGGCTATTCAGTGGGCTCCGTGATCGTGGAACGCGCCTGACCCGCACCGCGCGGTCAAGCGGCTACAAGGCTCCGGGGCAGGATGTTCGGCATTCTGCCGATGTCAGCCACTTTCCGCTTCCAGGTGGAGCTTCATGTCGACCAGCACCCTTTGCAGCGCAAGCGTCTCGCGCAACAGCCGCTTGGCTTCGTTGACCGAGATGACGCCATCCTCGATGGATTGCTGGTATTCTGCCATCAGCAGGGCAAAGCGCTGCGACAGGGCGATCACGTCAGAGTTGATGCCGCCCTCGGTGTTCTTGCCTGCGCCATCGTAGTTGAGCGTACCGCCCCCCAGCTCCGCCAGCGCGGCGGTCACATGGGGGTAGGAGGCCGCGGCCTCCAGCCGTGCCACCGCGTCGATGGGCATAAAACGGTCGGCGTGCTCCTCGGCATCCGAATAGTAGCGCCCCAGCGTCGCCTTGGACTTGCCCGCAAGCGCGCAGGCAGGTTCCACACCGATGTCCTTGACCAAGGCTTCGGTGTGTTTTTTCAGATAGTTGTCAACGCTGTCCATTCAGATCGGCCCTCGTTATGCACCCCGGGGAAGACCCCAGGGGTTTTCCCATACATACCCCATCTGGCCCATTGCATTATAACGGCATCCCGATGTTGGGAAGGGTAAGAGTGACAGCGCCCCGGCGCTGTAGGGTCAGGGGCCCTGGACCCCATCCTTGCGTGGCCCAAAAGCCACGTATCGGGCCCCTGGCCCGCTGTTTCCCGCCCCGCGGCCGCAGGTGCGCGGACAGTAGCGGAACAGGGCCACCGACCGTCTCGGGCGGCCGGCGGTCGCCCGCCGTCCCGGATTGCCCTTGCACAAGACGCCCGTTCTGGGACAACACGGCGCGACCCTTTTTCACCGCGAAACGGGACCGCGCCATGGCCAAGCTCTATTTCAATTACTCGACGATGAACGCGGGCAAGTCGACCGTCCTGCTCCAGGCCAGCCACAACTATATCGAGCGCGGCATGAAGACCTACCTGCTGACCGCGCAGCTCGACACCCGTGCGGGCGGGGGCCGCATCGCGAGCCGGATCGGCATCGGGGTCCCGGCCGACACATTCGCGCCCGGCGATGACCTGTTCCGCAAGATCGAGGCACGTCTGGCACAGGGGCCCTGTGCCTGTGTCTTCGTTGACGAGGCGCAGTTCTTGACCGACACGCAGGTCTGGCAACTGGCAAGGGTGGTGGACGATCTCGACCTGCCGGTAATGTGCTACGGGCTGCGGGTGGATTTCGTGGGCAAGCTCTTTCCCGGGTCCGCAGCCCTGCTGGCGCTGGCAGACGAGATGCGCGAGGTCCGCACGATCTGCCATTGCGGCAAGAAAGCCACCATGGTGGTTCGGATGGATGGCGAGGGCCGCGTGCTGACCGGCGGGGAACAGGTGCAGATCGGTGGCAACGAAAGTTACGTCAGCCTGTGCCGCCGCCACTGGCGCGAGGCCACCGAGAACGACACCCCGCCGCTGGTCTGACCCGCCGTCCCTGGCGGTGATCCCCGGTCACCCCGGCGGTGGCAGGATGTCCTTGGCGATCCGCGCGCCGGCCCCGGCAACCCCGATCATGTGGCTTGGCGAAACCAGCAGCGCTAGTGCGACCAGCGCCCCGACCAGCCACCGTGACGGCGGCTTGCGCAGCCTGACCCTGCCGGTGGCCATGGCGCAGGCAAGCAGAACCGCCATTGAAAAGACATGCAGGCTCAGCCAACGACCCCAATCTTCCGTAAACGGATAGAGCGGCATGAATGGCACCGCCGAGAGGATCAACAGGACCAGGCTCAGCAGGCGCCGCGTCACGATCCAGACCAGGCAGACAAAAGGCGCCAGCGCGACCAGCACAGCAATCGCGAAGCCCGACAACGAGCTTGCGGTCAGACGATCAGCCACCGCCTCGGCCCCCGCCCTCGCGTCATTGGCCAGCCATTTGATCGCCCCGTCGCAGATCCGCCCATCGAGGCCCCGGTCCAGCAAAGGCGCACAGACCACGCCCGGATCGGCCACTTGAACGTGACCAAGCGCGAACAGGAAGGCCCCGGCCGAAGCGCAGATCGCGATGACACCGGCTGCAATGGCCTGTCGGGGTGCGCTCTCGTGCAGCCCGGACACGACGAGGATCGCAAGTAGCATGGGAAGAAAGAGAACCATCGCCTCGTGGGCCAGGGTGCTGATGCAAAAGACGGCCACCCCGAGCCAAAGCGCGGCCCGGTCGACCCGCAGCGCCCCAAGACCGACAAGCGCCAGCCCCGCGAAGGCCAGCAACTCCTTTCGGACGGCGCCCTGCGGATCAGTGGCCCAGAAGACGGTGAACATGGCCGGCGACAACAACAGCAGCGCCTGGACGCGAACAGGCCCCGCCCGGGCAACCAGGGCGCGCAACGCGAGGAACAGCATCGCCAGGACCAGCACCTGGATGATGCAGATGACCGCCAGGGGGCTGGCCCCCAGAAGATCACCAACGAACAGGACCATCGACCCGAATGGCCCCCGCCTGACCGGCGTGCCGGCGTTGTTGATCAGCCAGTCACCCTGTTTCCAACTGTTCCCGCCTTCCTGGTAATCCGCGAGGACGCCAAGCGAAATCGACAGAAAGCTGATGAAGAGAAGGCCATCCAGAACATGACGTCCAAGCCGTGCCCTGGACAGGACCGGCGTCTTGTCCGCATGCCGATTATCCCGCACCCCGGTCCGAGTGTCTCCGGGGGGATCGGGGCGGATCAATTCACCCGCTGCCGGGGGTCGCGGCCCTCGGCAAAAGAAATGATATTGTCCAGCGCCATCTGGCCCATGGCCTGCCGCGTCTCCACCGTGGCCGAGCCCAGATGTGGCAGCAGGACACAGTTTTCCAGCGCCCGCAGCCGTTCCGGCACATGCGGTTCGGCCTCGTAGACATCCAGCCCCGCGCCGGCGATCGCACCGCGCTCCAGGGCGTCGATCAGCGCCACCTCGTCCACCACCTCGCCGCGCGAGATGTTCACGAAGATCCCGCCGGGCTTCATTGCCGCCAGCGCATCCGCGTCGATCAGCTTGGTCGTCCGGGCCCCGCCGGGCACGGTCACGACGACGAAATCGGCCTGCACCATGAGGTCTCGCAGTGTATCGACCTGCCGCGCAGGAAGGCCCGCGTCCTTTTCAGAGCGGTTGAAATAGATCACGTCCATCCCGAATCCGTGGTGCCCGCGCCTCGCCACGGCCTGCCCGATCCGACCCATGCCGACCACGCCCAGCACTTTGCCCGTGACATGCGTGCCCAGCAGGGATTGCGGCCCGAAGCCACCCCATTGACCGGCCCGGACCAGACGCTCGCCCTCGCCCGCGCGACGGGCGGCGGCCAGGATCAGGGTCCAGCCGATATCGGCCGTCGCATCCGTCAGGACATCGGGGGTGTTGGTCACGACCACCCCCGCCGCCGCCGCCGCGGCCACGTCGATGTGATTGTAGCCGACCCCGAAATTGCCCAAGATCCTCGTCCTTGGTGTTCCGGCCCTGTCGAATGCCGCGGCGGTGAAGGCATCGCCAAGGGTCGGCAGGATCGCGTCGTAGGCCGTCAGCGCCGATGATGCCTCCTCTTCGGACAGCGGCGCCTCGCCCAGGGTCACGTCAAAGCGCGCCCGGGCCTGATCCAGAACCGGTTGGGCAATGGGTCGGGTGATCAACAGTTTCAACACATCCTGGCTCCTTGCGGAACATCCCTGTCCGGCGACAGCAGGACCACGCCCCCATCCGCATCATGCAGGCCCAGGACCAGCACCTCGGACATGAACTTGCCGATCTGGCGGGGGGGAAAGTTCACCACGGCAATGACCTGCTTGCCGGGCAGGTCGCCGGGCGCATAGTGGTCGGTGATCCGGGCGCTGGTCTTGCGTTCACCGATCTCGTCGCCGAAGTCCACCCAGAGCTTGATGGCCGGATTGCGCGCTTCGGGAAAGGGGTCTGCCCGCGTCACGCGGCCCACGCGAATATCAACCTTCAGAAAATCCTCGATCGTGATTTCATCGGCCATCGGCCAGCTCCTTGCTGCGCTCCGCCGCGGCCTTTACCGCCCGGCGCAGAAGCGGCGGGAACCCGGTGTCCTCCGCCATCAGGACCTCAAGCGCCGCCTGCGTGGTTCCGCCCGGCGATGTCACGTTCACCCGAAGCTGGCCGGGGGCCTCCTCGGCCGCTTCGGCCAGGTGCCCGGCCCCGCCAACCGTGGCCTTGGCCAGCCGCAGGGCCAGGTCGGCGGGCAGCCCCTCGGACTCGCCCGCCGCCGCCAGCGTCTCGATGAGGTGAAAGACATAGGCCGGACCCGAGCCGCTGACCGCCGTGACAGCGTGCATCTGGTTCTCATCCTCCAGTCGCACCACCTGCCCCACCGCCGAAAGCAGCGCCTGGGCCAGGTCCATCTGGGCGCTGCTGGCGTGGGTGTTGCCGACGATGGCGGTGATCCCCCGCCCCACCGCGGCGGGGGTGTTGGGCATCGCGCGTATCACCGGGGTGCGGTCGCCCAGCGCATCCTCGAAAGCCGAGATCGGCGTGCCCGCGGCAACCGAAAGCACCACGGTCGACCCGTTGCCCAGCGCCCGCATGGCGGGCAGCGCATCGCCCATCATCTGCGGCTTGACCGCGACAAGTGCCACCGCCGGGTCCCGGGGGAGATCCGTGTTAAGATGCACGCCCTGCGCGCGCAGCCAGTCAGACGGATTGGGGTCGATCACCCAGACAGCCGACGACGGCAATCCACCGGCCAGCCAGCCCGCCAGCATGGCCGATCCCATCTTGCCGCAGCCCAGCAGGACCATGCCCCGGCGTTCGATTTCTGTCATGTCCATGCGTTCCCCCTGTCTTTCCCGAAGTGTTAGGGACAGGTCGGCGGGGGTTCAAGACCGGGCGAGGTCCAGCCCGGCCCCGCGCACCGGTCAGGCGGTACCGTAGGCTTCGGCGATGGCGACCTGGATGGCATCGGCCGGCGCGCGCTCGGCCCAGGTGACGAGTTGGAAGGCCGGGTAGTAGCGTTCCGCGCTCAGCACGGCGGCGGAAATCATCGTGTCGATCTGCTCGGGGCTGGCGATCTGGTCCCCCGCCAGCACCAGGCCGTAGCGATACACCATCAACTTCTGTTCGGCCCAATAGGTGAAGGCCCCCGCCCAGCACATGTCGTTGACACGATTGAGCGCCTCGTAGAGCGCGGGGACGCGATCCTCGGGCGGCTCCATCTCGAAGGTGCAGATCAGACGCAGCGTCTGGTCGTAGACCGACCAAGCAAGGGTGATCGAATAGGTCCGCCATTGGCCCTCGACCGCCATGGCGATCTGGTCATCGGCGATCCGGTCGAACTCCCAGTCGTGATGTTCGGCGATGTGCTCGACAAGGTCGATGGGATGTATCTCTGCGGAGTCGGGGAACTGCTCAGTCAGTGCCATGGGGCCTCCTGTCCTGCTAGCGGCGGGGCCTGGCAGAGCCCCCAATACTAGCTGCCTGCTCTAGGGACAGCGGTCTTTTGCCAGATCCCTTACAAGATATGGTGGGCCCTGGCAGGGTAATCTGTAAAGCACTTTCTTGGGGATAACCGAAAATGCCCCGCGAAACCGGCCGTCGCGCGACAGCCGCTACGCGAAAGGGCAACGGGCCGGGCGGGCACGCTCGGCGCACGCCGGCGGGGCCGCCCCGGCCACCTACCCCCGTGCCGCCCGGACCAGGCGCAGGATGTCCTTGGCCGCCTCGGGGATGTTGGTGCCCGGCCCGAAGATCGCCTTGACCCCGGCCTTGGTCAGGAATTCGTAGTCCTGTTGCGGGATCACGCCGCCGCAGATCACGATGATGTCCTCGGCCTCCGCCGCCTTGAGCGCCTCGATCAGCCGCGGCGCGAGTGTCTTGTGGCCCGCCGCCTGGCTGCTGATACCGATGACGTGGACATCGTTGTCCACCGCGTCCTGCGCGGCCTCCTCGGGGGTCTGGAACAGCGGGCCGACATCCACGTCGAAGCCGATATCGGCAAAGGCCGTGGCGATGACCTTGGCGCCGCGGTCGTGCCCGTCCTGGCCCATCTTGACCACGAGCATCCGGGGACGGCGGCCCTCCTCGGCGGCAAAGGCATTGACCGCCTCCTGGATGGCGGCAAAGTCCGCGTCACCTTCGTAGGCGGCGCCATAGACGCCGGCGAGCGTCTTCACCTCGGCCCGGTGGCGCCCGAATTCCTTTTCCATCGCCATGCTGATCTCTCCGACGGTTGCGCGGGCGCGTGCGGCCTCCACCGCGGCCTCCAGCAGGTTGCCTTCCTCTTGGGCGCGGCGGGTCAACTCCGCGAGCGCAGCGTCGCAGGCCGTCTGGTCGCGGCCGTCGCGAATGCGCGCCAGCGCCGCAACCTGCGAGTCGCGGACCTTGGCGTTGTCCACGTCACGAATGTCGATCGGGTCCTCGTGGTCCTTGCGATACTTGTTGACCCCGACGATGACCTCGTCACCCCGGTCGATCATGGCCTGGCGGGTCGCGGCGGTCTCCTCGATGCGCAGCTTGGGCATACCGCTCGCAACGGCCTTGGTCATGCCGCCCATCTCCTCGACCTCCTCCATCAGCGCCCAGGCCTGCTCGGCCAGGTCATGGGTCAACTTCTCCACGTAGTATGAACCCGCAAGCGGATCGACCACGTTCGTCACGCCGGTTTCCTCCTGCAGGATCAACTGGGTGTTGCGGGCAATGCGCGCGCTGAACTCCGTGGGCAGCGCGATGGCCTCGTCCAGCGCGTTGGTGTGCAGCGACTGGGTGCCGCCCAGCACCGCGCTCATCGCCTCGTAGGCGGTGCGCACGACGTTGTTATAGGGGTCCTGTTCCTGCAAGCTGACGCCCGAGGTCTGGCAATGGGTGCGCAGCATCTTGGACTTCTCGGCTTCGGCGCCCAACTCGGTCATGATCCGGTGCCACAGGGTGCGGGCCGCGCGCAGTTTCGCGGCTTCCATGAAGAAGTTCATGCCGATGGCAAAGAAGAAGGACAGCCGCGGGGCGAACTTGTCCACATCCATGCCGGCATCGATCGCGGCACGGACATATTCGCGCCCGTCAGCCAGGGTGAAGGCCAGTTCCTGAACCAGGTTCGCGCCGGCCTCCTGCATGTGGTAGCCCGAGATCGAGATCGAGTTGAAACGCGGCATCTCGGCGCTGGTATATTCGATGATATCCGACACGATCCGCATGCTGGGCTCGGGCGGGTAGATATAGGTGTTGCGGACCATGAATTCCTTGAGGATGTCGTTCTGGATGGTCCCGGCCAGAACCGACTTGTCGTGGCCCTGTTCCTCGCCCGCGACGATGAAACTGGCCAATACCGGGATCACCGCGCCGTTCATTGTCATCGACACGCTGACCTCGTCCAGCGGGATACCTTCGAACAGCACCTTCATGTCCTCGACGCTGTCGATGGCGACGCCCGCCTTGCCCACGTCACCCTCGACACGGGGGTGGTCGCTGTCATACCCGCGGTGGGTGGCCAGGTCGAAGGCGACGGAAACCCCCTGCTGCCCCGCGGCCAGGTTCTTGCGATAGAATGCGTTGGATTCCTCGGCCGTGGAAAACCCGGCGTATTGCCGGATCGTCCAGGGACGGCCGGCATACATCGTCGACCGCACGCCGCGGGTGAAGGGCGCCTCGCCCGGCAGGGTGCCCATATGCGGCAGGTCGCGGGTGTCCTCTTCGGTATAGAGCGCCTCGACGTCTATGCCCTCCAGCGTCTTCCACGTCAGGTCGTCCAGCGGGCGGCCACGCAGTTCCTTGACGGCGCGGTCAGCCCACTCCTTTTTCGATCCCATCTTTCAGTCCTCCGGTTGGCGTGGGGCCGCTGCCCGGCACCACGCGAAGATTCCTCCGGCCCGGGTCACCGGGCCTGTCCGTCGTCGCGGGCGTTTCCCGCCCGTCGATATAGGTCGCCAGCCCCTCGGCCCCGGCGGTCAGCCAGGCCAGGTCGCGGCGGTATTGGGCATGCAGGACGGCGCGTTGGTCCTCGTCGAAGGGCATCCAGCGCCCGGCGCTGTGGCGCGCGGCGGCCTCGGGCAGCGCCTCGCCTCGCAGGGCCAGCGTCTTGATCACCCCGTCGATGCCTGGACCGCGGTTATGCCAGTCGCAGGGGTCGTCCAATCCGGCGGGCAAACCCCGCCCCCAGAGCGCGGCGGTGACATCCCGGGCCCGGCCCGCCATCACCTCATGCGTCCAGACCGTGATGCGGGCGGCGGGAAAGACCGTTGCAATCTCGCGCACCAGGTGGCGCCAGCGGCGCGGCTGCGTGACCAGGCAGTCCAGCAACGCCCGGTCCGGCGCGGGATGGCCCCAGCGGATGGCGAACCCCAGGCAGGATGTCCAGTAGTCCGCGTAGTCGCGGATGCCGAGCCCGACATGCAGGCCCCGCCCGTCGAATGCGGGCGCATAGCGCGCCATCCGGTCCAGCAGGAAGGAATAGAGCCCACGATCCTCGATGTTATTCATCATTGTGCCCAGCAGGTTCTCCTCCGAGATCAGCAGGGCCGACTGGTCGGCGCGTTCGAGCCGGGCCAGTTCCATCCGCAACCGCCCGACCGAGCGCTGGCCGCGGCGATCATCCTCCATCGTGACGCGCATGGGATGGCGGATCAGCCCGTCAAGCAGCCCGTCGCGGGTGCGTCGCGGGGTCCAGGGTGTCAGCCCGGCCGCGGCCAGACCCGCCCGGTTGGCCCAGAGAAACGCCTGGTATCCGGTGGTTGCCGTGCGATGGGCGCCCAGGTGCAGCAGAATGTCCATGTGCCTTGGTCCTCTTTTCGTGTCGCGGACCAGACATACCCTCGGCGCGTCGGCCCGGGGGCCTGTGTGAAGGGGCATTCTGACAATAGGCTTAATGGTAAAATTGTTTCGGCCAGTGGCCTGCAAAGCCTTCGATTTCGCGGTCAGACCGACTATATCTCCTGTGAAGGGAGACTGGATGCCACGGATTTTTGCTTTTGTGATCGCGGGGTTCTTTGCCACGGCAGCCCTCGCGCAGGAGGCCGAGGCCCCCTCGGCGGTCGAACTCTGGCAAGAGGACCCGATGCGGGTCTTCGATGCCGGCGAGGTCGATTTGAAGGATTTCGAGTGGCTCGCGCGGCCGCTAGTGATCTTCGCCGGCAGCGAGAACGACCCACGCCTGCGCCAGCAGCTGGAGTTGCTGGCCAAGCGGCCAGACGCACTCATCGAGCGCGAGGTGGTCATCATCACCGACACCGATCCCGACACCCTGTCGCCGTTGCGCGAACGACTGCGCCCGCGGGATTTCATGCTGGTCATCATGGGCAAGGACGGCGAGGTGGAACTGCGCAAGCCGGCGCCCTGGCCCGCGCGCGAGATTTCGCGCTCCATCGACAAGATGCCGCTGCGGCAACAGGAAATCGACGCGCAACGCGGCATCTGAGGCAGCATCTCAGCGGCCCCCGTCGCGCAGGGCCAGCGCCATGCCCGCAGGCAGCAACGCGATCACGACAAGGCCCAGCACCGGCACCGGCGCCATCCCCAGCCGGATCAGCAGGAAGGCCAGCAGCCAGAGCGCCGCCAGCCCCAGCAAGGAGAATGTCCAGAAGACCACGCGCAGCGCCCGGCCCCGCCCCAGGCCATGAACCATGGCAAAGGCGGCCATCCCGGCCATGGGCGCGGCCAGCAGCCACAGCCCCGGCGGGATCGGCCCCGCCCCGGCCTGCACGCGCATCACCCCGAAGGCGGTGCCCACGCCTGCCACGTAAGCCAGCAAGTAGACCAGCGCGATATGGTCGCGGCGCGTCATGGGGTCACTCGAACTCCATGATCACGTCGTCCACCGCCAGGCTCTCGCCCGGTCCGGCGTTGATCTGAGCAACGATCGCGGTCTTCTCGGCGCGGAGGATGTTCTCCATCTTCATGGCCTCCACGGTGCAAAGGGCCTGGCCCTCCTGCACTTCCTGGCCGATCTCGACATCGACCTTGACGATCATGCCAGGCATCGGGCAGAGCAGCATCCGCGAAGTGTCGGGCGGCAGCTTCTCGGGCATCAGCGCGGCCAGCTCGGCCTGGCGCGGGGTGCGCACATTCACCCTAAGGTCCGCCCCGCGATAGCGCAGGCGGAACCCGGCCGAGATCAGCTCGGCCTTGAGCACCAGCGGCGCGCCGTCCACCGTCATCCGCGCGAGCGATTGTCCCGGGGTCCAGTCGCCCTCGACACGGTAGGTGCTGTCCCCGATCGTGACATCGGCGCCCGCACGGTCGGCCACGACCCGGGCCTCGAAGGCAACGCCCTGAAGGGTCACGACCCAGTCCTGCCCGACCTGGCGTTCATGGTTGCCCATGCGCCCCGAGATGCGCGCGCGGCGGATTTCGCAAACCCGATACATGGCAACTGCGGCGGCCGCGACCCGGCCCAGGTCGGCCCCGGACAGCGTCACCCCCTCGAAACCGTCGGGATATTCCTCGGCGATGAAGGCGGTGGTCATCTCGCCGCTGGTGAATTTCGGGTGGTCATAGACCGCGGCCAGGAAGGGAATGTTATGACCGATCCCCTCGACCTCGAAACTGTCCAGCGCGATGCGCATCTCCTTGATGGCGGTGTCACGATCCGGCGCCCAGGTACACAGCTTGGCGATCATGGGATCGTAATACATGGAAATCTCGCCGCCCTCGAAGACACCCGTGTCATTGCGCACGGCGCGCCGGGCCTCGGTCACCTCTTCGGGGGGACGATATCGGGTGAGCCGCCCAATCGAGGGCAGGAAGCCACGATAGGGGTCCTCGGCGTAAAGCCGGCTTTCCATGGCCCAGCCATTCAACCGGATGTCGTCCTGGGCCAATTGCAGCACCTCGCCCTGCGCCACACGGATCATCTGTTCCACAAGGTCCACGCCGGTGATCAGTTCCGTCACCGGGTGTTCAACCTGCAACCGGGTGTTCATTTCCAGGAAGTAGAAGTTCTTGTCGCCGTCGACGATGAATTCCACCGTTCCCGCGCTGGCGTAATCCACCGCCTGTGCCAGGGCCACGGCCTGTTCGCCCATGGCCTTGCGGGTGGCTTCGTCAAGGAAGGGGCTGGGCGCCTCCTCGATGACCTTCTGGTTGCGGCGCTGGATCGAGCATTCCCGCTCACCCAGGTAGATGCCGTTACCGTGCGTGTCGCACAGCACCTGGATCTCGATGTGACGCGGCTGAGTGACGAATTTCTCGATGAATATCCGGTCATCCCCGAAGGAGCTTGCCGCCTCGTTCTTCGACGACTGGAAGCCCTCGCGTGCCTCGTCATCGGTCCAGGCGATGCGCATCCCCTTGCCGCCGCCACCGGCGCTGGCCTTGATCATCACCGGGTATCCGATCTCGTTGCTGATCTTCACTGCCTCCTCGGCATCCTCGATCAGACCCATGACGCCCGGCACGGTGCTGACACCGGCTTCCTGCGCGATCTTCTTTGAGGTGATCTTGTCGCCCATGGCCTCGATC
This sequence comes from Salibaculum sp., assembly GCF_035270045.1. Classification (NCBI taxonomy): domain Bacteria; kingdom Pseudomonadati; phylum Pseudomonadota; class Alphaproteobacteria; order Rhodobacterales; family Roseobacteraceae; genus Salibaculum; species Salibaculum sp. The sequence continues at coordinate 38,990 of NZ_DATFIP010000077.1, read as the reverse complement.
GCGCCCTTGGGCGGCCCAATGAAGGCCACGCCCTCGGCCTCCAGCGCCGCGGCGAATTTGGAATTCTCGGACAGGAAGCCATAGCCCGGATGCACCGCCTCGGCCCCGGTTTCGCGGACCGCCTTCATGACGTTCTCGATCACGATGTAGGACTGGTTCGCGGGCGCCGGGCCGATATGCACCGCCTCGTCGGCCATGCGGACATGCAGCGCGTGCTTGTCCGCGTCCGAGTAGATGGCCACCGTCGCGATCCCCAGGCGGCGGGCGGACTTGATGACGCGGCAGGCGATCTCGCCCCGGTTGGCGATCAGGATCTTCTTGAACATGCTCAGGGTCCTTCAAAAGCAAGACCGCCGCACCGGGGGTCACCCGGAACGGCGGTCGGATAGGGTCGGACGCCCGTGACGGGCGCGATCAGGTCAGCGGCACTGTCGCGTGAATTCGTCGCAAAGCGCGCCGCCGGCGCCACCGACGATCGCGCCGGTGACAGGATCGCCGCCGAAGGCGTCGGCGACAATGGCGCCGCCAGCTGCCCCGGCGAGACCGCGTTCGAGGTCGTTGTCAAGACAGGCCGAGAGGCCGGCGACCGCCAAACAGGCGATGACGAGACGGAATTTGAACATTGTGGACTGCCCTTTTCTTGATTGGTCCTGCGCCTCGCAGAATCGGACCTTTTGCGCGGAAATACAACTGTCATCTGCGCGCGGGCGGGGATTGAGCGGATTTGCCTCGATCCGGCCGGCACGACCCTGCAAAGGGGTGTCGGTCCGATCGCGGGGCGATCGAACCGACGAGGGGAAGGGTAACGGTCTTGACAATATGCGGGCAGTTGGGGACTGCCCGTAGTCTCACCCTTGCACGAACGCGGTGGTCCGTCATCACCATGCTGCGCGAGGGCGGGCATGTCGGCCAATTCCCGCCCAGATTGTGCCCTGCTGCGCCAAAAGCCGCCGATCATGGCGCCCACCCGGGCCGGAATATGTCGGGGAAACTGGCCCGTGCTGCCCGCTGGTCGATCCGCAGCAACGCGTCGTAGCTTTTGGGATCGAACGGGTCTTCGGCCGGCACGACCTCGCGCCCGAACAGCCAGCTCAGCCGGCCGGCATCCAGGTTGCCGCGCGCAAACGGCTCTTCGCCGAAATGTTCGATCAGCGCCCAGAGAAAGCCCTCGTCGGCCTTGCGGTCCGCAGGACGGCGGTCGGCGTAACGCTCGCGCCGCCTCAAAGCGGGCGGCGTTCCCTTTGCGGGGCGGCGCAGGGTGAAGTGGTAGTCGGTGCCGGGCAGGCGGCTGGGGAACCCGCGGTGCTTTTCCATCACGCGCCCCCCGTGGTCAAAGGACGCGGCACCGGGACAGGCGGGAAGGCCTGCCCCTCGCGCGGGCTACTTGTACTTGCCGGTGAAGCCGGGCTCTTCGGTGACGGGCGCCGGATCGACGACCACGAACTCCTCGACCGCGCCGGCGTCATTGCCACCGCAGGCCGCCACCAGGGCCAGGACGCAGAACGCCGCGGCCCCCTTGATGCTTCTTGCCATGTCAGTCTCCTGTCTGTGTCTGCCAAGCGGGCCATGCCGGTCTTGCGCCGGCCCGGACCCGCCCCTTGCGGTCGGGCTGCCTGGGGGCAACCCCGTGGAAAATTACGCCAAACGGCCCCGCAAGGATACGTGGCGCTGGCCGCGGCCAAATCCTGTGGCCGCGTCGACACACTGGAAGCTTCACTCGAAGGTCGGTCTGCAAGATATTGTGGTTGCATCAGAAATACTCCCAAATGCAGCTGCCATCCGAAAGTCGGAAAACCTCGAAAAACTGGGCGACACCGGGGGCGGTCTCGCCGAAGGGAACCTCTTGCTCCGAAAGCGAGATCACCACCCGATCCACCGCGCGTCCCTCGGCGGCCAACGCCGGGCGCGCGTAGCCGTCACAGAGCGCGCGAAAGTCATCCGCCACCGCCGCGAAGCCGCGCGCGCCCAGCTCCGGCGCCAGAAAACGGAAGCGCGCCAGCGCGGGCGCCTCCTCCAGTCGAAGTTCCATCAGCTGCAGCGGCTGGCCCGACGGCACCGCAAGGTCCTGTGCGGCCACCGCCGGGGCGGCCGCGAAAAGAAGCGCTGACAGGAACGGACGGATCATGGCGGGTGGGTACCTGGTTTCTCGGGGTCAGAAATACCACGCGGGAATCGCGCTTGCGAAGGGGGTCAGAGCCCTGCCGACACCGGGTCAGAGCGGGATGTTGTCGTGCTTCTTCCAGGGCATCTTGCGCTGCTTGCCCCGCAACCCGGCAAAGGCCCGGCACAGTCGCTTGCGGGTCGACCGGGGCTGGATCACTTCGTCGATGAAGCCACGTTCGGCGGCCACGAAGGGATTGGCAAAGCGATCCTCGTATTCCGTGGCGCGGGCCGCGATCTTCTCCTGATCGCCCAGTTCCGAACGATAGAGGATCTCGGTCGCGCCCTTGGCGCCCATCACCGCAACCTCGGAGGTGGGCCAGGCATAATTGATGTCCCCGCGCAGGTGCTTGGAACTCATGACCACGTAGGCCCCGCCATAGGCCTTGCGGGTGATTACGGTGACTTTCGGCACCGTCGCCTCGCCATAGGCGAACAGCAGCTTGGCGCCGTGCTTTATGACGCCGCGATATTCCTGGCCTGTTCCCGGCAGGAACCCGGGCACGTCGACCAGTGTCAGCAAGGGAATCTCGAAGGCATCGCAGAACCGAACGAAGCGCGCGGCCTTGCGGCTGCTGTCGATATCCAGGCAGCCGGCCAGCACCATGGGCTGGTTCGCTACGACCCCGACGGTCTGGCCTTCCAGCCGGATGAATCCGGTGAGGATGTTCTTGGCGAAATCCTCCTGGATCTCGTAGAAATCGCCCTCGTCGCCGATCTTGTGGATCAGTTCCTTCATGTCATAAGGCATGTTGGGGTTTTCCGGCACCAGTGTATCGAGGCTGTCCTCGATGCGGTCCACGTCGTCGAAGAAGGGGCGCACCGGCGGCTTCTGCTGGTTGTTGAGCGGCAGGAAATCGACGAGGCGGCGAACCTCGGCCAGGGCCTCCACGTCGTTTTCGAAGGCCGCGTCGGCGACGCTCGACTTCTTGGTATGGGTGCTCGCGCCGCCGAGTTCCTCGGCCGTCACGTGCTCGTTGGTGACGGTCTTGACCACGTCGGGGCCGGTGACGAACATGTAGGAGCTGTCCTTCACCATGAAGATGAAGTCGGTCATGGCCGGAGAATAGACCGCACCACCGGCGCAGGGGCCCATGATAACGCTGATCTGCGGCACCACGCCCGAGGCCTCGATATTCCGCTGGAACACCTCGCCATAGCCGGCAAGGCTGTCCACGCCCTCCTGGATACGCGCGCCGCCCGAGTCGTTGATGCCGATCACCGGCGCGCCATTCTGCATGGCCATGTCCATGATCTTGCAGATCTTCTGGGCATGGGTCGCGCTGACCGAGCCGCCAAGGACGGTGAAATCCTGGCTGAATACGTAGACCTGGCGGCCGTTGATCGTGCCCCAGCCGGTGACCACGCCATCGCCATAGGGGCGATTGTCCTGCATGCCGAAGTCGATACAGCGATGGGCGACGAACATGTCGTATTCCTCGAAGCTGTCCTCGTCGAGCAGCAGTTCGATCCGTTCGCGGGCGGTCAGCTTGCCCTTGGCGTGCTGGGCGTCGATGCGGCGCGCCCCGCCACCCAGGCGGGCGGCCTCGCGGCGGTCTTCCAGTTGCTGGAGAATGTCGGTCATGCGTGTTGTCCCTCGCCTTGATTGCGCCCCTTCTACCCGGGCGCGCGTCAAAACCCGAGTCCCGATTGGCAAATTTGCAAATGTCATGATTTGCCATCATGATATTCCGCAAACCTGCGAACCAGGGTGCCGCCTCCGGCGGCTTGCGCGCCTGTGCGCGAATGGCCGCCGCGCTGTGCATGGACAGCCACGGAGAAACGGCCTAGCTCCGCGTCATGACCACGCATCCGACCGTCCGGTTTCTTGATCGCCGGACCGCGCCCCACCTTGTCACGTTGATCCTGCTCGCCGGTATCGCCGCGCTGAACATGTCGATCTTCGTGCCGTCACTGAACGGCATGACGGTTTATTTCAGCACGGATTACGCCACGATGCAGCTGGCCGTCTCGGGCTACCTTGCGGCCACCGCCATACTTCAGGTCTTCGTCGGCCCGCTGGCGGACCGGTTCGGGCGCCGCCCCATGGTGCTGGGGGCGTTGTCGGTCTTCGTGCTGGCCACCCTCGGCGCCATGATGGCCCCCACTGTCACGGTTTTCCTGGCCTTCCGCCTGGTGCAGGCGGCGGTGGTGACGACCATAGTCCTGTCACGCGCCATCGTGCGCGACATGGTGCCAGATGACCAGGCCGCCTCGAAGATCGGCTATGTCACCATGGGCATGGCACTGGTGCCGATGATCGGCCCGGCCATCGGCGGGGCGCTGGACCAGGCCTTTGACTGGCACGCCTCCTTCGTGTTCCTGGCGCTGGCGGGGCTGGGCGTGCTGGCGCTGGCCTACGTCGACTTGGGCGAGACCGTGGCCGGGTCGGGCATGGATTTCCGCGCCCAGATGCGCACCTATCCCGAGCTTTTGACGTCGCCGCGGTTCTGGGGCTACGTGGCCTGTGCCGCCTTTGGCTCGGGCGCCTTCTTCGCGTTGCTTGGCGGGGCCTCTTTCGTGGCCGGCGAGGTCTTCGGACTGTCACCCTTCTGGAGCGGAATCGCACTGGGCTCGCCTGCAATCGGCTATGCGCTGGGCAACGGCCTGTCAGGGCGTTATTCCATCGCGCTGGGAATCGACCGGATGATCCTGATCGGCACGGGCATCGCCAGCGCTGGCACGGGGCTGGCGATGGCGTTCACATTGGTTGGAATCGCGCATCCGCTGCTGTTTTTCGGCTTCTGCGCCGTGCTGGGGCTTGGCAACGGCTTGATGCTGCCCAATGCAACGGCCGGGTCGCTGTCGGTACGACCGCACCTGGCCGGCACGGCCAGCGGGCTGGGCGGGGCGATCATGATCGGCGGCGGCGCGCTGCTTTCGGCCGGGGCGGGCACATTGCTGACCGAGCAAACCGGCGCCCTGCCCCTGCAAGCCGTCATGTTCGTCACCTCGATCATGGCCATGGTGGCCATCGGGCTGGTCATGCGCCGCGCCGCGAGGCTGCGGCGCTGACCATTGCGGCCCAGATTTGCAAAGGCTAGTCTGACGCAAGGCTAATCTGCAAAGGCGCGCCCATGACCACCCAGAAGCTCTATGCCGGGGCCAAGCTGCGCGAACTGCGCGGACGCATCGGCCTGACGCAAAAGGCCTTTGCCGAGAAACTGGGGGTCTCGCTGCCCTATCTCAACCAGATGGAGAACAACAACCGGCCGGTCTCGACCACCGTTGTCCTGGCCCTGGCGCAGGAATTCGGGTTCGATGTGACCGAGCTGCAATCGGGCGACGAGGCCCGGCTGGTCTCGGACATGCGCGAGGCGCTGGCCGACCCGGTTTTCACCGGCCCCGCACCACCGCCCTCGGACCTTCGCCTGGCCGCCTCTAACGCGCCCACGCTGGCCCGCGCCTTCCTGGACCTGCACACTGCCTATCGCCAGACCCACGAACGCCTGGCCAGCCTGGACGAGGCCTTGGGTCGCGAGGACAGTCGCCTGCAACCCAGCCCCTGGGAAGAGGTGCGCGATTTCTTTCATTACTGCGACAACTACATCGACGCGGTGGACAGGGCCGCCGAAGGCTTTGCCAGCCGCGCCGGGCCGGACATCGCCGCCGCCGTCGAGGCGGCGCTGGCGCACCAGGGCGTCACGATGATCCGCAGCCGCGACCCCGAGCTGCGCCGCTATGATGCGGAAACCCGGACGCTGACGCTGGCACGGACCGCGGCACCCGCGACGCAGGTATTCCAGATGCTCCTGCAGCTGGCCCTGCTGGACCAGGACAAGCTGCTGGAGGCAACGCTCGATTTCGCCCGCTTCCAGAGCGACCAGGCCCGGTCGATTGCCAAGATCGGGCTGGCCAACTACTTCGCCGGGGCCGCGCTGATGCCCTATCGCGCTTTCCTGGAAACCGCACAGGAGACGCGCCACGATCTGGAGCGCCTGGCCGACCGCTTCGGCGCCTCGCTGGAACAGGTCGCGCACCGGCTGTCCACGCTGCAACGGCCCGGCGCCAAGGGCATTCCCTTCTTCTTCGTGCGCGTGGACCAGGCCGGAACGATCACCAAGCGCCATTCGGCCACGACCCTGCAATTCGCCCGGTTCGGCGGGGCCTGCCCGCTGTGGAACGTCCATCGCGCCTTCGAGACACCCGGCCGCTGGCTGCGGCAATTGGCCGAAACCCCCGACGGCGTCCGCTATTTCTGCCTGGCCCGCGATGTCAGCAAGCCCGGTGGCGCCTGGGGCATCCCGACCCGGCGCTTTGCCATCGGCCTGGGCTGCGAGGTCAAGCACGCGGGCGCCCTGACCTATGCCGACGGCATGCCCACCGACCACGGCGACGCCTTCGAACCCATCGGCATTTCCTGCCGCATCTGCGAACGGCGCAATTGTCCGCAACGCTCGGTCCCGCCTCTGGAACGCCAGTTGCGCGTCGACCCGAACTATCGCGGGATGCTGCCCTACCAGGTCGATTGACGCAGGCGGGCGTTTCGGGACACTACTGACGAAGCCAAGGGCAGGGAGGAACGCGTCATGGAATTGAGCGGAAAACAGGTCATCGCGGCGGACCGGGACGCGGTCTGGACGCATCTCAACGATGCCGAGACGCTCAAGGCCTGCATCCCCGGCTGCCAGGAACTGACGGGCACCCCGGAAGAGGGGTTCGACGCCGTGGTCAAGCAGAAGGTCGGCCCGGTCCAGGCCACCTTCAAGGGCCATGTCACGCTGGAAAACGTCAACGCGCCGGAAAGCTATACCCTGGTCGGCGAGGGCAAGGGCGGTGTCGCGGGCTTTGCCAAGGGGTCGGCCGAGGTGTCACTGGCACCGGTCGCCGAGGGCACCGAACTGACGTACGCGGTCGAGGCCAAGGTCGGCGGCAAGCTGGCACAACTGGGCAGCCGCGTCGTGGGCGGCTTTGCCCGCAAGATGGCGGATTCGTTCTTCGAGAACTTCAAGGCGCAGGTCGAGGGGCCGGGCGAGGACGCCTGACCCCTTCGCCTGGCAAGACCGGACAGGGGGCCGGTCAGAAGGCAAGGTTCGAGGGGCCGCGGCGTGCGGCCCCCGGTCCGTCCCTGTCAGGCTTTCTGAAGCTCGCTCCAGATTTCATCCTTCAGGGCCAGGCGTTGCTTGCGCAGATCGGCCATGTGCAGGTCGTCGGTCGGTTCCACGTCCGTCTCGGCCCGATGCACCGCGCGGTTGACCGCGTGATACTCGTCAAAGAGCTTTGCGAAATGCGCGTCCTCGACCTTGAGCCTGTGGATCGTTTCGGCGTGGTCCGGAAATTCCTCGGCCAGCTCGTGAGGGGTATGCGACATGTCTTTTCCTTTGTCTGTTCGCGTCTTCAGGGATCGAAGCTAGAGGGTGTGGCGCCCGCTCACTTTGACAGGGATCAAAGGGGGCCGCCTATCTTTGCGCGTGCCGCCAGTGCGGATGCACCCAGGGCCGGTCATTCGCCGGCGGCAGCCGGCGACCCAGGACATGGTCGGCAATCTTCTCGCCAACCATGATCGAGGGGGCGTTCAGGTTGCCGTTGGTGATGCGCGGAAAGATAGAGCTGTCAGCAACGCGCAGCCCCTCGACCCCGATCACCCGGCCCTGCGGATCGACCACGGCATCGGGATCATCGGCCCGGCCCATCCGACAGGTCCCGCAAGGATGATAGGCGCTTTCGGCATGGTCGCGGATCGCGGCGTCAAGGGCCGCGTCGCCCTGCGACTGCGGCCCCGGCACCAGTTCCTCGCCCCGCCACTTGTCAAAAGCCGCCTGACCGAGGATTTCGCGGGTCAGGCGAATGCAGGTTCGGAACTCGTCCCAGTCATCGGGGTGGGACATGTAGTTGAACCGGATGCACGGGTCCGCTTCGGGATCGCTTGATCGAAGCGTGACAGCCCCGCGCGATTTCGACCGCATCGGCCCGACATGGGCCTGAAACCCTTCGCGCGCGCCCTTGCCGTCGTAGCGCACGGCCAGCGGCAGGAAATGGAACTGAATGTCGGGATAGGCGATGCCCGCCCGGCTGCGAATGAACCCGCAGCTTTCGAACTGGTTGCTGGCCCCCGGACCGCGCCTGCCAAACAGCCATTGCGCCCCGACCCAGGCCTTGCCCAGCAGGTTCCAGTACTTGTAAAGGCTCGCGCGGCCCCTGGCAGACATCTGCACGTAAAGCTCCAGGTGATCCTGCAGGTTCTGCCCGACGCCGGGTCGATCGACCACAAGACTGATCCCGTGATCGGCCAGGTGGGCGGCCGGGCCGATCCCCGACAACATCAAGAGCTTGGGCGAATTGATCGCAGAGGCGGCGACGATCACCTCGGCCCGGGCAGACAGGATGCGCCCATCCGCCAATTCCACGCCTGTCGCGCGGCCCCCCTCGATCACCAGTTTCGCCGCCAGCCCCGTGACCACGTCGCAGTGCCCGGTCGCACGGGCCGGCCCCAGATAAGCCGAGGCGGCGGACCAGCGCCGGCCCTGCCAGATCGTCGCCTCGAAGGGGCCGAAGCCCTCCTGCTTTTCGCCGTTGTAGTCGCCGGTCCGCTCATAGCCCGCCTGCGCGCCCGCCTCGATGAAGGCCTGCACCAGCGGATTTTTCCCGGCCCCGCGCGTGACATGAACCGGCCCGCCCCGCCCCCGCCAGGCTGCGTCACCTCCGCGCCCGCCGTCGTGCCAGTCTTCCATGCGCCGGAAATAGGGCAGCACATCGGCAAAGCCCCAGCCCTCGGCACCGCTGTCGGCCCAATGATCGAAGTCATGGGCATGGCCGCGAACGTAGATCATGCCGTTGATGGACGAGGACCCGCCGATCACCTTGCCGCGCGGACAGGCCAGCCGCCGCCCGCCAAGGTGCGGTTCGGGCTCGGTCCGGTAGCCCCAGTCGTAGCGGCGCATGTTCATCGGGTAGGACAGCGCGCCGGGCATGTTGATGAAGGGTCCGGCATCCGAGCCGCCGTATTCGATAACCAGCACGGATTTCCCGGCCTCGGCCAGCCGATAGGCCATGGCACAGCCCGCCGAGCCGGCCCCGACGATCACGTAGTCAGCCTGCATTGGGTCTCTTTCCTAGAACGGGGCCTCGACATCGCCCATGCGGACGTAGACGGACTTCTTCTGGCTGTAGTGCTCGATCGCGTCGCGGGCGTTCTCGCGGCCCAGGCCGGACATCTTGGTGCCGCCGAAGGGGGCCTCGACGGGCGCATCGTTGTAGCTGTTGATGTAGCAGGTCCCTGCCTCGAACCCGGCGATCATGCGGTGTGCACGGGCCAGGTCGCGGGTGAAGACCCCGGCCGACAGGCCGAATTCGGTGTCATTCGCTCGGGCCAGGGCCTCGTCCTCGGTCTCGAACTCAAGCAGCGACAGGACCGGGCCAAAAATCTCCTCGCGCGCGATGGTCATGTCGTCGGTGACATCGGCAAAAACGGTGGGTTCCAGGTAATAACCTTCACGCTCGACCCTCTTGCCGCCGCAGACCAGCCGTGCGCCTTCCTCGATCCCTTTCGCGATGTAGCCCTCGACGATTTCAAGCTGCTCGGCGCTGACCAATGGGCCGTAGTTGACGGCCTCGTCCAGCGGGTCGCCCATCTTCACGCCCTCCAGCCGTTCGGACAGGCGCTTGAGGAAGGCCTCCTTGATGCCCTTTTGCACGAAGACCCGCGTGCCGTTGGAACAGATCTGCCCCGATGAATAGAAATTGGCCATGATCGCGCCGCTGACAGCGTTTTCAAGGTCGGCATCGTCAAAGATCACCAGCGGCGACTTGCCGCCCAGTTCCATTGTGACGTGCTTCATGCCCACCGCCGCCATGGCGTAGACCTTGCGCCCCGTGGGCACCGACCCGGTCAGCGAAACCTTGGCCACCCGCGCGTCGTTGACCAGCAGCGAGCCGACCCTTGCGCGGCCCTGGACGACATTGAACACACCCGGCGGCAGGCCCGCCTCGTGCAGGATCTCGGCCACCTGCAGTGCCGACAGGGGCGTGGTTTCGGAGGGCTTGAAGATCATCGCGTTGCCGCACGCCAGCGCCGGAGCGGCCTTCCAACAGGCGATCTGCGTGGGATAGTTCCAGGCGCCCAAACCGACACAGACCCCCAGCGGTTCACGCCGGGTATAGGCGAAATCCGCGCCCAGCGGGATATGGTCACCGGTCAAGCTGCCCGTCAGACCGCCGAAATATTCCAGCGCATCGGCCCCGCTGGTGGCATCGGCGACAAGCGTTTCCTGCAACGGCTTGCCGGTGTCGCGGGTTTCCAGTTCCGACAGGTCGCGGTTGCGATCGCGCATGATGTCGGCGGCGCGGCGCAGGACCCGGCCGCGCTCGGTGCCGCTCAGGGCGGCCCACTCCGCCTGGGCACGGGTCGCCGAGGCCAGCGCCTGTTCGACCACCGCATCGGTGGCCGCGTAAACGGTCGCGATGCGTGCGCCGCTGGCCGGGTAAAACACCGGGATCTCGGCGCCGTTGCCATCCTCGACATGGGTGCCATCGATGAAATGGCTGCCCTTTGGTTGCGGGTCGATCATCTCGATCTCCTTTCGGGCGGAATTGATTCTGCCTGTGACTCGTCAGGCCGCCGCGTCCTCAGGACTCGACAGCGGTTTTCAGTTCGGTCTCGATCTGGCCCAGGGCCAGTGCGGTCGCCTCGGCGGCGAGGTCCGCATCATCGCGCAGCCCCACCCTCAGGTAGAGCCCGTCGATGAGCGCCGCGAGACGTTCGGCCACGGCCGGAGCAGCCACGCCCACGAGGGGGCGCAGATCATGCAGCAGATTCGACCTCAACCGCCGCCGATAGATTGTCAGGAGCCGCCCAGCACTTTCATTTTTCTGCGCAAGTACATAGAAATTCAGCCAGCAGGCGACGGTTTCCTTGCGGAAATTCGATGTGGTGAAGCTGGCCCGCACGATCGCCTCAAGCCTTTCGCGCGGGTCCGCGGCCATGACCAGCGCGCCGCGCACCTCGGCCCCGTAGACCGTCAGCGTATGGCGCATGGCCGCCAGGAAGATATCCTCCTTGCCACCGAAATAGTGATGCGCCAGTGCGCTGGACATGCCCGCCCGCCGCGCAATGCGCGACACGGTCACGTCCAAGCTGCCGCTGGCCCCGATCTCGGCGATGGTGGCTTTTACCAGCGCCTCTCTGCGTATAGGCTCTGCCCCAAGCTTTGGCATCTTGTCCTCGAAACGACTTGCACTGCACAGGCTAGTTTGTTCTTTATTGACTCGTCAATCAAGAAAGCACGAAACCAACTCAGGGAGACTTACATGAAATCCTCGCTTTCCGTTCTCGCCATCTGCGCCGCGACGGCAGCCACAACCGCACAGGCCGACTGCGAAACCGTCACCTTCTCGGACGTGGGCTGGACGGACATCACCGCCACAACCGCCGCGACGACCGCGGTGCTCGAGGCGCTGGGCTATGAAACCGACACCAAGGTGCTTTCGGTTCCGGTGACCTACACCTCGCTGGCCGAGGGCGATGTGGACGTTTTCCTTGGCAACTGGATGCCCACCATGGAGGGTGACATCGCGCCTTACCGCGAGGCGGGCACGGTGGACACGATCCGCGCCAACCTCGAAGGCGCGAAATACACTCTGGCCACCAACGCCGCGGGCGCCGCGCTGGGCATCACCAGCTTCGACGCGATCGCCGCCAATGCCGACGCGCTGGATGCCGAGATCTACGGCATCGAGCCGGGCAACGACGGCAACCGGCTTATCATGGACATGATCGCCGATAACGCCTTCGGGCTGGGCGAGGCCGACTTCGAGGTCGTTGAAAGCTCCGAGGCGGGGATGCTGGCCCAGGTCGGCCGCGCGAGCGAGCGTGACGAACCTGTGGTGTTCCTCGGCTGGGAGCCCCATCCGATGAACGCCAACTACGAGATGACCTACCTGGAGGGCGGCGACGACTGGTTCGGCCCCAACCTGGGCGGCGCGACGGTCTATACCAACACCACCGCCGGCTATGCCGAGACCTGCCCGAACCTCGGGGCGTTCCTGAACAATCTTGAATTCACGCTGGCCATGGAAAACGAGATCATGGGCGCGATCCTCAATGACGGAACGGACCCGACCGAGGCCGCCACGGCCTGGATGTCGGGCAATCCCGATGTCGTCATGGGCTGGCTCGACGGTGTAACAACCAGTGACGGCGGCGATGCCGCCGAGGCCGTCTCGGCCGCGCTGGGCATGTAATCCACCACGGGCCGCCCCGTCCGGGGTGGCCCGCCTTCCTTCAAGGGACAAGACAACGCGACGCCCTGTCCGACAGCGGCGGAATGGAGGCCGATGCTCAACTGGCTGACCGACAAGAAGGTGCCCATCGGCGATTGGGCCGAGGCCGGGTTCGACTGGCTCGAAACCACGGGCCAGGTTTTTTTCGATGGCCTTGCCATCGCGATGGAGAACCTGATCGACGGCATCCTTTGGGTGCTGCAAAGCCCGCATCCGTTGATCATCATCGCCTGTTTCGTGGCGCTGACATGGGTGTTGCAACGCAACTGGAAGATCTGCCTCTTCGTGGCGGTGGGGTTCCTTTTCATCATCAACCAGGACTACTGGGAGGAAACCACCGAGAGCCTGACGCTGGTCCTGTCGGCCTGCGTGGTCTGCATGGCCATAGGCGTGCCCATCGGGATCGCGGCGGCCCATCGCCCGCGCCTTTACGCCTGGATGCGGCCGGTGCTGGACCTGATGCAGACCCTGCCGACCTTCGTCTACCTGATCCCGGCCATCGTCTTTTTCGGGATCGGCATGGTGCCCGGCCTGATCGCCACGGTGATCTTCGTGATCCCGGCGCCGATCCGGCTGACGCAGCTTGGCATCGCCTCGACCCCTCTGGCGCTGCTGGAAGCCGCCGATGCCTTCGGCGCGACGCCACGGCAGAAATTGTGGAAGGTCGAGCTGCCCTCGGCCCTGCCGCAGATCATGACCGGCCTGAACCAGACCATCATGCTGTCGCTGTCCATGGTCGTCATCGCCGCCCTTGTCGGCGCCGACGGCCTCGGCGTGCCGGTGGTGCGGGCACTTAACACGGTGGACACGGCCAAGGGGTTCGAAAGCGGCCTCGTGATCGTGATCGTGGCCATCATACTTGACAGGATGCTGAGGGTGGACCGGAAATGAGCGCGGTGGAATTCGACAGGGTCTCGATCGTCTTCGGCGGGAAGCCCGAAAGCGCATTGCCCCTTATGGACAGTGGCAAGGAGCGTGCCGAGATCCAGACCGAGACGGGCCAGGTCCTGGGGGTGCATGACTGTTCCATCGACGTGGAAGAGGGCGAAATCCTCGTGTTGATGGGCCTGTCCGGATCAGGCAAGTCCACCCTGCTACGGGCCGTCAACGGGCTGAACCCGGTCGTGCGCGGCGAAGTGCGGGTCGAAGATGGCGGCGAAAAGGTCAGCGTGACCCGTGCCGACACCGCCACCCTGCGGCGCCTGCGCCGCAAGCGGATCGCCATGGTCTTTCAGCAATTCGGCCTGCTGCCATGGCGCAGCGTGCGCGACAACGTCGGGTTCGGGCTGGAACTGGACGGCATGGAAAAGGCCGAACGCCACGAGAAGGTCGCGGCGCAACTGGCACTGGTCGGACTTGCGGATCGCGCGGATGCGCTGGTCGGCGAGCTGTCGGGCGGGATGCAGCAGCGAGTCGGCCTGGCCCGCGCCTTTGCCACGGACGCGCCACTGTTGCTGATGGACGAACCTTTCTCCGCGCTCGACCCGCTGATCCGGACCCGGTTGCAGGACGAACTGCTGGACCTGCAGAAGCGGCTGGGCAAGACCATCATCTTCGTCAGCCACGACCTGGACGAGGCTTTCAAGATCGGAAACCGGATCGCCATCATGGAGGGTGGGCGCATCGTGCAATGCGGCACCCCGCGCGAGATCTTCTCCAGCCCGGCCAATGACTACGTGGCCGATTTCGTGGCCAACATGAACCCGCTGGGCGTGCTGCGGGCGCGGGACGTGATGATCGACGGGGCCGAGGGGCCAGAGGTGGATGCCGAGGCGCCGCTGGCGGACCTGATCGACCGCTTGCAGGACACGCCCAGCCTGACCGTGACCGAGGCTGGACAGCCCATCGGCAAGGTCACGCAAGCCTCGGTGCTGGCGCGCATCGGCTGATCGACACGCCTCAGTGGCGGGCGGCCAGGCCACTTGCGGCGCGGGTCAGCTCTTCGACAAGTGTTTCGGCCATCGACCGGAACACCATGATCTCGAAGGCATCATCACCCGTGCGAGACACGCTGGCGGTCATCTGCCCCAGCAGCGTCTTCGCCGTGTGGCCGCGTTTGAATGTGGCCGCACGCAAGTCCACAGGGACCAGCCGCGCCAGCACGTCCTCCACCGATTTGCCCGCGATCTCGACCGTGCACCACGCGTCGGATTGATCCACGCAGGCCGCGCCCTGGATCGCGGGGCAATCAACCCCCGTGAGCAGCGCCTCGCCCTTTCCGACCCAGACCGCACGCGCGCGCCCCTTGGCCTGGCTGCACCCGGGTGCCGGAAAGCCCACGCCAAGCGCCGATTTCAAGGCATCGCTGACGGCCTTTTTCTGGCCCTTGAATGGCAGGATGGCGGTGATCTGACCAAGATTGACCTCTGTCAGGGTCACGGCGCCGATGGTCTGCGGCAGAAGCCCGTCACAGGGCGAAAGAGCTACAAGATTAGCCACGGAAACGCTCCCCTGCCTTGTCGAAAAAGACCGGGTCGCAGACCCGTGCCAGCGTCGTGATCCCGCGCAGGTGATCGACAACCTTGACGGTTTCCCCATGCCGCGCCCGGCCATTGGCAAGAAAACCCAGCGCCAGGTCGTGCCCCAGTGTCGGCGAATGGCAAACGCTGGTTATATAGCCATGATCGTTGGTGCGCACCGGCTCGGCGCGTTCCTCGAACAGGTGCGCTCCGGCGGTCAGCTTGGCGCCCGGAGCGACGGGTTTCAGCCCCACCAGTTGTTCGCGGCTGTCCTCCAGCAGGCCCGGCCGGCGCGAGGCAGGCTGGCCGACGCAGTCCTTCTTCTTGCTGACCATGCCTTCGAAGCCGATATCGAAGGCCGTGGTGCGACCGTGGATCTCGGCATGGGTGATATGCCCCTTCTCGATGCGCAAGACGTTGAGCGCCTCCATCCCGTAGGCGCCGCCGCCCAGCACCTCGGCCTGGGCCAGAAGCACCCGAAACAGCGCCGCGCCGTAGCGGGCCGGCACGGCGATCTCGTAGGCATGTTCACCAGAGAACGAGATACGGAATAGCCGCCCGCGCACGCCCATCACATCGATCTCGCCGCAGGCCATGAAGGGCCATGACTCGGGGTCGAGGCCGCCATCGACCACGGCATCCAGCAGGGCACGCGATTTCGGCCCGGCCACGGCGAACTGCGCCCAATGCTCGGTCGCGCTGGTGAAAACCACGTCGAGGTCAGGGCGCAAGGCCTGCGCCACCCATTCCAGGTGCCGCATGACCAGGCCGGCGGCGGCGGTGGTCGTGGTCATCAGGAAATGCGCCTCGCCCAACCGCGCGGTGGTGCCGTCATCCATGACGTGACCATCCTCGCGCAGCATCAGGCCATAGCGCACCCGGCCCACCTTCAGCGTGCTGAAGGTGTTGGTATAGACGAAGTCCAAGAAGGCCGCCGCATCCGGCCCCTGGATGTCGATCTTGCCCAGCGTGGAGACGTCGCAGATGCCAACCGCGTTGCGGACCATCGTGACCTCGCGGTTGCAGGCCTCTTGCCAGGTCTGCTCCGCAGGCTTGGGAAAATAGCCGGGGCGATACCACAGCCCAGCCTCGATCATCGGGGCACCGCGATCCAGGCTGGCGTGATGGCTGGTCGTCAGGCGTTTGGGGGCGAACCCCTCGCCCTGTGATCCCGCGCCCATCGCGGCGATGGAGACGGGCGTGTAGGGCGGGCGGAACGTCGTGGTCCCGGTTTCGGGGATCGTGCGCCCGGTCGCATCGGCCAGAACGGCCAGCGCGGCGACGTTGGAGTTCTTGCCCTGGTCAGTGGCCATACCTTGGGTCGTGTAGCGCTTCATGTGTTCGACCGAGCGGAAATTTTCCTGCGCGGCGAGCCTGACATCCTTCACATGCACGTCGTTCTGGAAGTCGAGCCACTTGCGGCCCCGGCCCTCGATCGCCCAAAGCTCCTCGATGCGATAGGGACGATCCTCGGCGTCGGGCACGGCGGTGTCTGAGGGTGTCAGGCCCAGCTCTATCACCACATCCTTCGCGACGCGGACGCCATCGGCCAGGCAGGCGGCGGTGGAAAACTGCCCGCGCGCGGCCCCGGCGACGGACATCCCCGGCACCATGCCGTCGCGCGGCAGGAAACTGAGCGTCCGAGCATCCCATTCGGGGCGGCGGTTCATGTGGCAAGCCAGGTGGACCGAGGGATTCCAGCCGCCCGAGACGGCAAGGCACTCGGCCTCGATCCGCAGGGTCCGGCCGCCCTGTCGCATCGACAGGCTTTCCAGCCCCTTGCGGCCCTTGGTGCCGATCACCTGCGCCCCGGTGAACAGCTTGTAATCGCCAAAAGCCTGCACCTCGACCCGGCTGTCGATCACCGCCGAAACATCCACGCCAGCCGACATCAGGTCCAGTGCCGTGCGGTGCGCCCCGTCATTGTTGGCGAAGACAGCCACCTTGCGGCCCGCCACCACGCCCCAGCGGTTGAGGTAGGCGCGCACGGCGCCCGCCGTCATGATCCCGGGGCGGTCGTTGTTCGGGAAGGCCACGGGCCGTTCCAAGGCCCCGGCGCACAGGATCGCGCGGCCCGCCACGATGCGCCAGAAACATTCCAGCGGTTTTCCGGGCCGGTGCGGGTGATGCTGGCCCACCCGTTCCAGCGCGCCATAGGTGCCCTGGTCATAGGCGCCTGTCACGGCCGTGCGCGGCATGAGGCGGACATTGTCCATGGCGGCCAGTTCGGCGACGATCCCGGAGGCCCAGGCATGACCGGGCTTGCCGTCCACCTCTTCCGTCTCGGCCAACAGGCGGCCACCCATCCGGGCATCCTCGTCCGCCAGGATCACATCCGCCCCGGCCCGGGCGGCCGTCAGCGCCGCCACTAGCCCCGCGGGCCCCGCGCCGATCACAAGCACGTCGCAATGGGCAAAGGCCTTTTCATAGGTATCCGCGTTGGTCAGGCCCGACAGGGCGCCCAGCCCGGCGGCACGGCGGATCACGGGCTCGTAGAGCTTTTCCCAGAAGGATTTCGGCCACATGAAGGTCTTGTAATAGAAGCCGGCGCCAAGAAAGGGCGACATCAGGTCATTGACCGCCATCAGGTCGAAGTTGACAGACGGGAAAGCGTTCTGGCTACGCGCCTCCAGCCCCTCGTAAAGCTCTTGCACGGTGGCCCGCACGTTCGGGTCGCTCTGCGGGCCGTGGCCGATCGTGACCAGTGCGTTGGGTTCTTCGGACCCGGCGGTCAGGATGCCGCGCGGGCGGTGATACTTGAACGACCTTGCGACCATGCGCTTGTCATTGGCGATCAGCGCGGCGGCCAGCGTGTCGCCCGCCCGCCCGGTCAGGCGCTCCCCGTCGAAAGTGAAGGGCACCGAGGTGGTGCCCTGGTGCAGCCCGCGGCCCGCGATCCTCATGACGCCCCCTTTTCGGCCAGTTTCGCGGTCATGACCGCGTGCGTGGCGGTGTCGCGCGTCACCACCAGCCAGGCCCCGCAGCCGGCCTCGTGAAACCACAGGTCACGGGTTTCGCCGCAGGGATTGTCGCGGTTGTGCAGGTAGTCGTCCCAAGCGGCGGCGCCCGCGTCGGGCGCAGGACGATCCAGCATGGCGGCCGCGCCCTGGTAGGTGAATTCGCGCCGGTCTCGGGGCCCGCAGAGGGGGCAAGGGATACGCATCGTCTGTCCTCAGTGCAGGTTGTGCTGAGAGCCGGTGCCCTCTTCGTCCATCAGGCCGCGGCCGGTGCGGAACCGATCCAGCCGGAATTTCGCCGCCGGATCGTGGTGGCGGCCGGTGGCGATCAGGTGCGCCAGGGAGAAACCCGACCCGGGCACAGCCTTGAACCCGCCGTAACACCAGCCACAGTCGATGAAGAGCCCCTCGGTATCGGTCTTGTCGATGATCGGGCTGCCGTCCGGCGTCATGTCCATTATCCCGCCCCAGGACCGCAGCACGCGAGCCTTGCCGATGGCGGGCATCAGGGTCATCGCCGCCTCCATCACGTGTTCGGCCATGGGCAGGTTGCCGCGGCTGGCGTAGGAGGCATGGAAATCCAGGTCGCCGCCGAAGACCAGCCCCCCCTTGTCGGACTGGCTGATGTAGAAATGCCCCATGCCGAAGCTGACGACATGGTCGATCACGGGTTTCAGCCCCTCGGTCACGAAGGCCTGCAGGACATGGCTTTCGATGGGCAGGCGCATGCCGGCCATTGCCGCCACCTGCCCCGAACGCCCCGCAGTCACGATGGCGACCTTCCCGGCGCGTATCGCACCGCGCGTGGTCTGCACGCCGCGCACCTTGCCGTTCTCGGTGTCGATGCCCGTGACCTCGCAATTCTGGATCAGATCGACCCCACGCCGGTCTGCCCCCCGGGCATAGCCCCAGGCCACGGCATCGTGCCGGGCCGTGCCCCCGCGCGGGTGATAAAGTCCGCCATAGATCGGAAACCGCGCCGTGTCGAAATCCAGGTAGGGCAAGTGGTCGCGCACACCCTCGCGGTCCAGCAGAATGGCGTCGTCGCCCTGGTTGACCATCGCGTTACCGCGCCGGACGAAAGCATCGCGCTGGCCGTCGGAATGGAACAGGTTGATCAGGCCCCGCTGCGAATGCATGACGTTGTAGTTCAGCTCGTGCTCCATCCCCTCCCACAGTTTCAGCGAATGGCTGTAGAACTCCGAATTGCCGGGCAGGAAGTAGTTGGCGCGCACGATCGTCGTGTTCCGGCCCACGTTGCCGCCACCGATATAGCCCTTTTCCAGAACGGCGACGTTGGTCAGGCCGTGTTCCTTGGCAAGGTAGAAGGCCGTGGCCAGCCCGTGCCCGCCGCCGCCGATGACGACGATGTCGTATTCCGGTTTGGGGTCGGGATCGCGCCAGGCGGGTTTCCAGCCCTTCTGGCCGAACAGCCCTTCCTTGAAGACGCGGAACCCTGAATAGCCGCCCGAGAAGCCCATGCCTTGCCCTTTCGTCGCACCCTGCCAGTGAAGCGGGCGCCGTCGCAGGTTTCAATGCCCCGTGGTGCCGCAGCTTGGATTTGCGCGACACCGGCTGGCCAACGGGCGACTATTCCAGTCGCTATCGGATGCGCCTGCGCCGTCGGACCGCGCCAAGGCGACCCCCGCCCCGAAGCTCAGAGGCCCTTGGCCGCATAGCTCATGGCGACGCGGTCGATCGCGGTGATGAAACCGGCGGTGCGCAGGTCATTGACGTCGCTGCGCCCGTGCCAGGTGTTGCGCATCGCCTGGAAGGCCGAGCGCATGGTGTCGTCCAACCCCGAGCGCACCAGTTCAAGTTCGTCGGCGCCCCGCATGTAGCGGCGCTTGAAGTCCGGCGACATGGACCAGGCATCGCCCATCATGGCGTCAAGGCGCTCCAGCTCGTTGACGATCAGCTCGTGCCGGGCCTCTTCCTGGCGGCGCTGCATCCGGCCGAAACGGATGTGGGACAGGTTCTTGACCCATTCGAAGTAGGACACGGTGACACCGCCCGCGTTGGCATAAAGGTCGGGGATGATCACGGTGCCCTTCTCGCGCAGCACATCGTCCGCGCCGGCGGTAATCGGGCCGTTAGCGGCCTCGATGATCAGCGGCGCCTTGATACGCGGGGCATTCTGAAGGTTGATGACCCCCTCAAGCGCCGCCGGGATGAGAATGTCGCACTCGGCTTCCAGCACCTTGGACCCATCGGCCTGATGGGTGGCATCAGGGTATTTCGACACCCCGCCATGTTTGATGATCCACTGACGGACGGTTTCCACGTCGATGCCGGCCTCGTTGAACAAGGCACCATCGCGCTCGATGATGCCGATGACCTTGCAGCCGTCCTCTTCGGACAGGAACTTGGCGGCGTGGTAGCCCACGTTGCCGAGGCCCTGAACGATCACGCGCTTGCCGTCGAGCCTGCCCGACAGGCCCGCCTTCTTCACGTCCTCGGGTTCGCGGAAGAACTCGCGCAGACCATATTGCACACCGCGCCCCGTTGCCTCGACCCGGCCCTGGATGCCGCCCGCGTGGGGCGGCTTGCCGGTGACACAGGCCGCAGCATTGATGTCTGTGGTGTTCATGCGGCGATACTGGTCGGCGATCCAGGCCATTTCCCGCTCGCCGGTGCCCATGTCGGGGGCGGGCACGTTCTGGGACGGGTTGATCAGGTCGCGCTTGGCCAGTTCATAAGCAAAGCGGCGGGTGATCCTTTCCATCTCGTGCTCTTCCCACTGGGTGGGATCGACGCAGAGCCCCCCCTTGGAGCCGCCGAAGGGCGCTTCGACGAGGGCGCACTTGTAGGTCATCAGCGCGGCCAGCGCCTCGACCTCGTCCTGGTCCACGGCCAAAGCAAAACGGATGCCGCCCTTGACCGGTTCCATGTGTTCCGAATGCACCGAGCGGTAGCCGGTGAATGTCTCGACCTTGCCCCGCAGCCGCACCCCGAACCGCACGGTGTAGGTGGCGTTGCAGACCCTGATCTTTTCCTCAAGCCCCGGGGGCAGGTCCATCAGGGCGACCGCCCGATTGTACATGATGTCCACGCTTTCGCGGAATGTCGGCTCGTTCTGGGGCATGACGTTCATCGGGGGTCCCTTCCTTGCAGCGTTCACGGGCGGTCTGCTGCCGCCCTGTGGCGACCCTAACGCCGATTCGCTGAAAATTTGAACACTTCCTGCCGCGGGGCGGTTCGCGCCGCTTTCCGGCGCGGTCCGGCAGCCAATTGGCGCGCATGGTGCAACAGTCGGCGCAGCCTTTACCGGGTGGTTTCCAGGCCAGCGACATTCGCTGGTTCATGGCCGCTTTCCTGCCTCATTTTCGCCACCGCGACCTGTTCGGTTGCTCGAGGGGTAATGCGGTCAAAGATGACCGGCAAAGTTTTGAAGTGGGAAGGGTTGAAAATGTCTGTGGACACGACGCCAGCGCTCGCCCGCAAGGGATACGCCGGACGGTTTGGCCGTTTCCGGCGAGACGAGTCAGGTGGTGTGACCTTCTTCGGGCTGGTGCTCTTTGTCCTGATCCTCGGCTTCGGCGGCATGGCCGTCGACTTCATGCGATTCGAAACCACCCGCGCAAAAATGCAGGGCACGCTGGACCGGGCCGTTCTGGCCGCAGCGGACCTCGACCAGACACAACCGCCCGCGGAGGTCGTGCGCAACTACTTCGACACCGCCGGGCTGGGCGATTTGCTGTCCAAGGAACCCAGTGTGAGCGAGGGCCTGAACTTCCGTATCGTCAATGCCGAGGCGGAAGTGGAATTGCCCATGCGCTTTGTCGGTTTTCCCCGCGCTTTCCTGCGATCGGACGAAGAGATGGACCGCACCCTCAAGGTCAGCGGCACCTCCACCGCAGAAGAGCGCGTGACCAACGTCGAGGTTTCGCTGGTGCTTGACGTGTCTTCCTCGATGCAGCGTAACAGGCGTTTCACCAACCTCGTCCCGGCGGCACACGATTTCATCGACGCGATCCTGAACAATAACGGAGAGGCCTCCGAAGGCCTGATCTCGATCTCGACGGTGCCCTACTCGGCAGCGGTCAACCCCGGCCCGGCGCTGGGCGGGCAGTTCGACATGACCGACCATCATGATGAATCGAATTGCATCCTCGTGCCCGATTCCATGTTCAACCAGACAGCCCTGCCGACGGACCCGGATGGCAACGCGGGCCCGGGCTATACCCGGCTGTCGCATTTCGACTACGGCGCAGAAACCCGCACCTGGGTCCACCCCATCGAACGGCCCTGGTGTTTTCCGGGGACCGAGAACGCGATCCTGCCTTTCGAAACGGACAAGCAAACCCTGAAGGACGCCGTCTCGTCCATGACGAATTTCGGCAACACCGCCATCGACCTGGGTGTGAAATGGGGCGTGGGCCTGCTGGACCCTGCCATGCGTCCGGCACTGAACGCCGTGCTCGATTCCGGCACGCCAGTGCACGGCCGGCCGCTGGACTGGAACGATCCCAACGGCGTGCTCAAGGTGCTCGTCGTCATGAGCGATGGCGAGAACACCACCGAATTTGACCTCAAGGAACCCTACAAGAGCGGCCTGTCGTCGATCTGGTTCGCCAAGGACTATGCCGATCAACCCCTCTGGGACGTGGACCAGGACCAGATCTCGATCCAGACACGCGGGCAAGGCACATCCTGGCGCTCGGACGACTGGTTCTTCCACCTGGATGCCTCTTACTGGGAAAACGACGAGGGCAACCACCCGCGCGGCTATCCCGACTACCAGTCCGAGACCAGCGCCGATGCCCAGAACCCGCATACGCCGGGGCGCGGGCAGGCCTACGACGACGATGTCTACCACGCCTCCTGGCAGGACATCTTTTCAGGCTGGGTCCGCACCGAGATTTACCTCGAATTCTTCCGCGAACCGTACATGGAGCGCGAAATCAGCTACAGCACCTACGTGGCGACTTTCTACGCCATGGAAGCGAAGGTAAACGGTAGCAGCGCGGACAATCGCCTGTCCTCGATCTGCGCTGCGGCGCGGGGCCAGAACATCGTCATCTACTCCGTGGCTTTCGAGGCCCCCTGGCGCGGGCAGGCGGCGTTGCGCGATTGCGCCAGTTCGCCCAACCATTACTTCGACGTTGACGGGGTCGAGATCTCGGAAGCCTTCAGCGCCATCGCCTCGGACATCCGGGCCCTGAAGCTGACGCAATGAGGAGCGCCCAGGCATGAAACGCGCCCTGCTGTCCCCCTTCGGACGCTTCCGCCGCTTTCGCCGCCGCACCTCGGGCGGCGTGGCGACGATCGAGTTCGTGCTCATTTTCCTGCCGATGTTCGTGCTGTCGGTCTCCGGGTTCGAACTGGGGCTGCTCATGACCCGACAGGTCATGCTGGAACGCGGCATGGACATTACCGTGCGCGAGGTGCGCTTGAATACCGGCGTCAACCAGACCAACATGGATCTGCGCCGGTCGATTTGCAACGGCGCGGGCATCATACAGAACTGCATGCAGCGGGTACGGCTGGAAATGTTGTCCATCGATCCGGACAACTGGACCGATCCGCCAGCGAAGGCCAGTTGCACCAACATCGCAGAGCCCTTCGAGGCCCCCCGGAACTTCAAGAACGGATCGCAGAACCAGGTCATGCTCCTGCGGGCCTGTGGCCTGTTCGAACCCATGCTTCCCGACTTCGCCCTGGGCTGGACCCTGTCGCGGATGGAAGACGACGGACACTACCGGCTCCATGCCACGTCGGCCTTCGTGATGGAGCCGCGCTGAGCCATGCTGGGCCGGATCGCATCCAGGCTTCGGGGCCACCGGCGCAACGACGAGGGCAGCGTCGTGATCGAGGCTGTCTTCGTTTTGCCTCTTCTCTTTTTCGCCGTGCTCGGGACCTGGGTTTTCTTTCAGGCCTTCCGTGCACAGTCCATCAACGTCAAGGCGGCCTATACCGTGTCCGACACGCTCAGTCGGCGGGGCGGGGAATATGTGACCAGCGAATACATGGACAGCATCTGGAACCTGCACCGGTTCGTCACCGAGTCCAATCATGACACCGACCTGCGCGTCAGCTTGATCGCCTGGGACCCAGACGACGAGGAGTATTTCGTTTGCTGGTCAGAGGCCCGGGGCGGACAGTCCGCGCTGACCAATGGCGGTCTCGACAGCTATGTCGCGGCAGACCGTATACCGGGCCTTCCCGCCGGCGAGGCTCTCATCATGGTCGAGACCCGGGTCGCGCATGAGCCGATCTTCTCTGCCGGCGGGGACCTCGCGATGTGGTTCGAGGACATGATCGTCACCTCGCCACGTTTCTCTGCCCAGCTGAAATGGAGCAGCAACGGCAGCGACGACGGCGCGGTGTCCTGCTTCTGAGCCCGCGGCGCGGACCCGCGCTTTCAGTCGTTGTCTGCCGAGAGGCGCAGCGCGATCTGATCGGCCATGAAGCGCGACGCCCCGGCCGAGACCGTGCCGCCCACGCCAAGCCGCTTGCCCATGCGCCACCACAGGCCCGGCTGCCACGCCCGGGGTTGCCGCCCGCGCAGATGCAGCACGAAGCCGTTCGAGGGCTTGAACGCAAAGGCGCCGCGTTCGACGCGCGCCACGTCCTCCAGCCGGGTCAACAGGGTGCCATCGCTGTCGCGTAGCGCGTCGGCATGAAGGTGCAGGGCCGGTCGGGTGGCCCGACGCAAGGCCTCGGCCCCCAGCAGCGATACCGCGGCACAGACCAACAGGAAGACCTGCCAGCCCGGCGCCGGGGGCCGGGTGAGCGCCGAGAGGATCAGCAGCCCGCCAAGAGCCATCATGACCGCGCAGGCAAAGACCCGGCGCCCGGGCGCGGCGCGCAGAACGGCGATCGGGGTCTCTTGTGTCATGCTGCGCTCCTGTGTTCGCCGCGGGCATAGCGCGCCCGGCGGATGGCGGAAAGCCCTCAGAGGCCCACCAGACGCCGGACCATGCCGACATAAAGCGTCTCGATCCGGTTCAGGCTGAGGCGGCCGTCGGCTTGATAC
Source organism: Salibaculum sp. (assembly GCF_035270045.1). Lineage (NCBI taxonomy): Bacteria > Pseudomonadati > Pseudomonadota > Alphaproteobacteria > Rhodobacterales > Roseobacteraceae > Salibaculum > Salibaculum sp. Next base: position 14,217 of record NZ_DATFIP010000077.1, on the reverse strand, counting down.
CTGATGCTAATGCCGGTCAGCATGGCAATGATAGCCAGGGGCGTCACCTTGGTGTCATCCAGCCGGAACAGACCGGTATCGACACCGTCCTGCAGGATCGCCTCCAACTCGTCCTCGTAGAGCTTGCGCAGACGCTCGACCTCCGCGACGTTCCCCGGGCGTGAGGTCACGTAGTTCCATGTAGGCGACGAAAACCTGGTCGCCCCGCGGCTGGTGACAGCGAATGTGGAACCGCGTGAAGGCGTCCAGTCGCTGGGCGGCTGCGCGCACCCGCGGGCCGGTGATCTCGGCATGGGAACCGGTCTTGCACGCCATGGGTCCTCCGTCAGGGCTGCCGCGCCATCTAACTGAACGGCTGTTCATTTGAAAAGTCCGGAGACGCGGCTTGCCCCCGGGACAGGGCTGGCCCTATGGTTTCTGCGATGCGCTTGATGATCCCTGTTCTTCTGGGCGGGCTTGCCGCCTGCACCCCCTTGCCAGACCTTGACCTGCCCCTCGATCCCGTGGCGGGCCGGGACAGCGCGTCGATCCCGGGCCTGGTACCGCTGGATGGGCTGCTGGCCCTGGCGGCGGCGCAGGAGGACGCCGCGGCGGGCGGCGGTCCCCGCGACACCGCCGCGCCCGCCGCACGCATGACGGCGCTGAACGCACGGGCGGCGCGCCTGCGCAAGGCCACGGTGATCGATGCGCCCAGCCGCGCCCGCCTGCTGCGCGGCGTTGCCGTGCCCGCGTTGCAGTAGCCGCACATCCGGGCTAACAGGCGCGCAAGGACACAGCGAAGGATCAGCCAGATGACCAGCCCTCTCCGCCTCGGGATCGCCGGCCTCGGAACCGTCGGCGTCGGCGTGGTGCGCATCCTGCGCCAACAGGCCAGGCTGCTTGCCACCCGCGCCGGGCGCCCGATCGAGATCGTGGCCATCTCGGCGCGCACCCGCGACAAGGATCGCGGCGTGACCCTGTCGCATTACGACTGGGAGGACGACCCGGTGGTGCTGGCCCGCCGCGACGACGTGGATGTCTTCGTGGAACTCATGGGCGGATCGGACGGGCCGGCCAAGGCCGCGACCGAGGCGGCCCTGGCGGCGGGCAAGGACGTTGTCACCGCCAACAAGGCGATGCTGGCCCATCACGGCCAGGCCCTGGCCGAACTGGCAGAGGCCAATGGATGCGCCCTGCGCTTCGAAGGCGCGGTGGCAGGTGGCATACCGGTCGTCAAGGCCCTGATGGAGGGGCTGGCGGGCAACGGCATGACCCGCGTCATGGGCGTGATGAACGGCACCTGCAACTACATCCTGACCCGAATGCAGCACGCGGGCCTGAGCTATGACGAGGCCTTTGCCGAGGCCGACGCGCTGGGCTACCTCGAAGCCGACCCGAACCTTGACGTGGGCGGCATCGACGCGGGCCACAAGCTGGCGATTCTGGCCGCGCTGGCCTTCGGCACGCGCTGCGACTTCGACGCGGTCGAGCTGGAGGGCATCGGCGCGATCACCATCGAGGACATCAGTCAGGCGGCCGACATGGGCTATCGCATCAAGCTGCTGGGCGTCGCGCAGATGACCGGCCGCGGGCTGGAACAGCGCATGTCGCCCTGCCTGGTGCCCGCCGGGTCGCCCCTTGGCCAGTTGGAGGGGGGCACCAACATGGTCGTGCTTGAGGGCGACGCGGTCGAGCAGGTCGTGCTGCGCGGCCCCGGCGCTGGCGAGGGCCCCACCGCAAGCGCGGTCATGGGTGACGTGATGGATATCGCCCGGGGGCTGCGGTTGCCGGTCTTCGGTCAGCCCGCCGAGACGCTGGCAGAGGCCAGGCCGGCCAATTCTCCGGTTCCGGCGGCCTATTACCTGCGGCTGCAACTGATCGACAAGCCCGGCGCGCTGGCCAAGATCACCGCGATCCTCGGCGATGCGGGCGTTTCAATCGACCGGATGCGGCAATATGGCCACCAGGACACCTCTGCCCCGGTGCTGATCGTGACCCACAAGACGACCCGCGCCGACCTGAACACAGCGCTTGCCGCGGTGCGCGAGACCGACGTGGTGCTTTCCGACCCGGTGGCGATCCGCATCGAGGAAGTCTGAGTCCATGGCCGAGCGGAGCATCGACCTTGCCACCTGGCCCCGCGCCGGGGCCTTTCGCCTTTTCCGCGATTACCAGCGTCCACATTTCGCCCTGACCACCCGGCTGGACGTGACCCACCTGATGGGGCGAAAGGCGCAGGGGGTCTCGCCGTTCCGCGCCTGTCTCCACGCGCTGGCCGCCGGGTTCCATGCAGTGCCGGAGCTGCGTACGCGCTTTCGCGGGGCGAACACGGTGGTCGAGCATGACCGGCTGACGCTTTCCCCCACCATTGCCCTGCCCGATGGCAGCTTCGGCTTCGGCTACATCGACTACCAGGAAGACTGGCCCGCCTTCGATGCAGCCGCCAAGGCCGAGATCGCCGCAGTCCGCGCCGGGGCGCCGCGCGTGCCCAACACGGGCGCACGCGACGACCTGCTCTACCTGTCCTGTCTGCCCTGGGTGGATTTCACCGGGCTGACCAATGCGATGCCGGACGCGCAGGACTGCATCCCGCGGCTGAGCTGGGGCAAGTTCGTGACCGGCGAGAACGGGCATATCACCTGCGCCTTCACCGCCGAGGTCCACCACGCCATTGCAGACGGGGCGCACCTGGGCCAGGCGGTTGCTGCGATACAGGACAGGTTGGACAACGTGTAGCCTCCGGTCGGTCAAGCGCGGACGCGCGCCCCTCGGTGCGCCCGGACCGGCGGCAACCGACCCCTGTTAGCGCGCACAGGCTTGTCGCGATGGTCCCGGCACGCTAGGCGACTGGCAACGCCACTTCCCGAGAAGGACCCGCGCCCATGTCGCTTCCCACCGATTTCAATGACCGCATGCTTTCCCTGGGCCTGGCCCGGGTGGCCGAACAGGCGGCCATCGCCAGTGCCGACTGGATCGGCCGCGGCGACGAGAAGGCCGCCGACCAGGCCGCTGTCAACGCCATGCGCGACCAGCTCAACAAGCTGGACATCCAGGGCACCGTGGTCATCGGCGAGGGCGAGCGCGACGAGGCGCCCATGCTGTTCATCGGCGAAGAGGTCGGCAACGGCCAGGGCCCCCACGTGGACATCGCGCTGGACCCGTTGGAAGGCACGACCCTGACGGCAAAGGACATGCCCAACGCGCTGACCGTGATCGCCATGGCATCACGCGGAACGCTGTTGCACGCGCCGGACACTTACATGGACAAGCTGGCCATCGGGCCGGGCTACAGGCCCGGCGTGGTCACCCTGGCCATGTCGCCGGCAGAACGGGTCTCGGCCCTGGCCTCGGCCAAGGGCTGTTCGACCAAGGACATCACGGTCTGTGTTCTCGAAAGGCCTCGCCATGCCGACATGATCGCAGAGTTGCGCAGCACCGGCGCAGCGGTGCGGCTGATCACCGATGGCGACGTGGCCGGGGTGATGCACTGCGCCGAACCCGCCACGGGCATCGACATCTACATGGGCCAGGGGGGCGCCCCCGAGGGGGTACTGGCCGCCGCGGCACTGAAATGCATGGGCGGGCAGATCTACGGGCAGCTGGTCTTCCGCGATGCCGCCGAGCGCGGCCGCGCCGACAAGGCCGGGATCACCAACCTTGACCGGGTCTATACCCGCGACGACATGGTCACCGGTGACGTGATCTTCGCCGCGACCGGGGTGACGGACGGCTCGCTCCTGCCCGGTATCCAGCGCGAACCGGACAGCCTGACGACGGAAACGATTCTCATGCGGTCCAAGACCGGATCGGTCAGGCGCATGCGATACCGCAACCCGGTCTGAAAATTTCTACCTTAAAACAATGTCTTGAAGGACCGTTTCCGGTTCGCGAAAGGGAGGCGCTCCAAGACACTTGCATATATAAGGTTTTTTACATATATACCGGTTCAGGCGCTGCATCCCGCCGACCAAAAGCTTGTAACACGAACCAGGGCGCGCGCCGCTGCAACGGGCCGCTCCCACAAGGGGAACCGATAGACCGATGACCACGGAATTCACACCTTTCCTGTCGCTATTCGGCGGGCTGCTGATCGGCAGTTCGACCGTGCTTCTGATGCTGACCCTGGGCCGGATCATGGGCGCCACGGGCGTTCTTGCCGGATTTCTTCAGCCGACCTCGGCCTCTGACTGGTCCTGGCGCGCGGCGCTGCTTGCCGGCATGGTGACGGCCCCCATCCTGATGACGGTGGTGACCGGCCAGCCGCCCACGATCCAGGTCCCTGTGAGTACGCTGATGATGATCGTCGGCGGCTTCATCGTCGGGGTCGGTGTCACCTACGGCGCCGGCTGCACCAGCGGCCACGGCGTCTGCGGCATGGCGCGTTTCTCGCCGCGCTCAATCGCCGCGACCGTCACATTCATGATCTTCACCGCGATCACGGTCTACGTGGTCCGTCACGTCTTCGGAGTTTGATATCATGCTGCGCATCATCTCGACTTACCTCATCGGCCTCGTCTTCGGCATCGGGATCATGATGTCCGGCATGGCCAATCCCGCCAAGGTGCTGAACTTCTTCGATGTCTTCGGCACCTGGGACGCGTCGCTCATCTTCGTGATGGGCGGGGCCATCCTGGTGGCCGCTCCGGGCTACTGGCTGGTGGTGGCACGCCCCGCGGGCAAGCCGCTTATGGGCGAGGCCTTTCACGTCCCGCAGAACCGCAAGCTGGACATGAAACTGATCGCCGGCTCCGCCACTTTCGGCGTTGGCTGGGGGATCGCGGGCTTCTGCCCCGGCGGCGCCCTGCCCGCCATCGGCACGCTCAACCCTGCAGTTCTGACGTTCACCGCCGCGCTTGTCGTCGGCATCTTCACCGCGAAGTTCACGCAAAATCTGACCGCACGCCGCGCCAACTCGGCCGCGGCCTGACCCTGACACGGAGAAACAGGACATGACCGACTATCCCGTCAACACCGAGATCAAGCCCGAGGTCCAGGCGTTCTTCGACGACGCCACAAACACGATCTCCTACATCGTGAAGGACCCGACCTCGGACAGCTGCGCCATCGTCGACAGCGTCATGGACATCGACTATGCCGCTGGCCGCATCACCTATGACCACGCCGACGAACTGATCCGCCAAGTTCAGGACCAGGGCCTCAAGCTGGAGTGGATCATCGAGACCCACGTTCACGCCGACCACCTGTCCGCCGCGCCCTACATCCAGGAAAAGACCGGCGGCAAGATCGGCATCGGTTCCAAGATCATGGTCGTGCAGGACACCTTCGGAAAGGTCTTCAACGAAGGCACCGAGTTCCAGCGCGACGGCAGCCAGTTCGACGCCCTGTTCGAGGACGGCGACACCTACATGGTCGGCAACATGCCCGTCTTCGCCATGTACACGCCCGGCCACACCCCGGCCTGCATGGTGCATGTGATGGGCGACGCCGCTTTCGTGGGCGACACCCTGTTCATGCCCGATGGCGGCTCGGCCCGGGCGGACTTTCCCGGCGGCGACGCTGCGACACTCTACGACAGCATCCAGAAGGTTCTGGCCCTGCCCGACGAGATGCGCCTGTTCATGTGCCACGACTATGGCCCCGGCGGCCGCGACATCGCCTGGGAAACCACGGTGGGCGAGGAGAAGGCAAACAACATCCACGTCGGCGGCGGCAAGACGAAAGAGGACTTCGTCAAGTTCCGCACCGAGCGCGACGCGCAGCTGGGCATGCCCAAGCTGATAATCCCGTCGCTGCAGGTGAACATGCGCGCGGGCGAGATCCCGACCGACAAGGACGGCAACCCGATGCTCAAGGTGCCTGTCAACGGTCTGTAAGCCGACCCGAGACCGCGCCCCGACTGCAAGGAGAGGACAATGGAATTCAAGACCATCACCGACGCGATCACGGTCAGTCCGCAGGTCTGCCCCGATGAACTGACGGCCATCAAGGAAGCGGGCTATCGCGCGATCATCTGCAACCGCCCCGACGGCGAAGCGGCCGACCAGCCCACCTTCGAAGAGATCGAGGCGGCGGCGAACAAGGTCGGTCTTGAGGCCCGATACCTGCCCATCGTGGCCGGCAAGGTCAGCGACGCGGATGCCGAGGATTTCGGCACCGCGCTGACCGAGCTGCCGGGCCCGGTCCTGGCCTATTGCCGGACCGGCACCCGGTCGGCCACGCTTTGGTCGCTGGCCAGCGCGGACCGGCTGGACCCGAGCGAGATCCTGTCGAAGACCAAGGCGGCCGGCTATGACATGGCCGGGGTCGTGCGCCGCATCGTCAACGGCGGCAAGACACCCACCGATACGGGCGACGCCAAGTACGACGTGGTGATCGTCGGCGGCGGGGCGGCGGGCGTGGCCGCGGCTGCCTCGATCCTGCAGCGCCGCCAGGGGTTGGAAATCGCCCTCATCGACCCCGCCGACATCCACTACTACCAGCCTGGCTGGACCATGGTGGGCGGCGGTGTCTTCGATGCCTCGACGACCGCCAAGACCATGGGCAGCCTGATTCCCAAGGGCGTGCACTGGCTCAAGTCCGCCGTCGCCGCCTTTGAACCCAAGGACAACGCTGTCGTGCTCGACGGCTGCCGTGTGGTGAAATACGACCGGCTGATCGTGGCGCCGGGGCTCAAGCTCGACTGGAGCGCGGTTGACGGCTTGGTGGACACGCTTGGCAAGAACGGCGTGACCTCGAATTACCGCTACGACCTTGCGCCCTATACCTGGGAGCTGGTCAAGGACCTGAAAGAGGGGCGTGCCCTTTTCACCCAACCGCCCATGCCGATCAAATGCGCGGGCGCGCCGCAGAAGGCCATGTATCTGTCGGCCAACAACTGGGAGGAAATGGGCGTTCTGGACAAGATCGATATCCAGTTCATGAACGCGGGCGGCGTGCTCTTCGGGGTCAAGGACTATGTCCCGGCGCTGGAAAGCTATGTTGAACGCTACGGTGCGAAACTCAATTTCTTCCACAACCTCGTGGCCGTGGATGGCCCCGCGAAAAAGGCGACATTCAAGGTCAACGCGCCCGACGAGGAAGACCGCGAAGTCACCGTCGATTTCGACATGATGCATGTCACGCCGCCGCAGACCGCGCCGGATTTCATCCGGGTTTCGCCGCTCGCGGATGCCGCCGGTTGGGTCGACGTGGACCAGGCCACGCTACGCCACAAGGAGTTCGACAACATCTGGGCGCTGGGCGACGTGATGAACGCTCCCAACGCCAAGACCGCTGCCGCCGCGCGGATGCAGGCCCCGGTGGTCGCCGCCAACGTGCTGGCCGATATCGACGGACACGGGCCGCAGCTGCAATACAACGGCTACGGCTCCTGCCCGCTGACAGTGGAAAAGGGCAAGATCGTCCTGGCCGAGTTCGGCTATGGCGGCACCCTGCTGCCCTCGTTCCCCAAGTGGATAATAAACGGCCAGAAACCCTCGCGCCTGGCCTGGCTGCTCAAGGAACAGGTGCTGCCGCCCGTCTACTGGCGCGCCATGCTCCGGGGCCGCGAATGGCTGGCCCGCCCTGAAAAAGTCAGCGCCAGCTGACCCCCTGACCCTGCGGACCCTTTTACCGGGTCCACCCTCATGGCCGGCGGGGTTCCCCTGCCCCGTCGGCGCTTTCCGATTTCGAAAAGGCCCCCGTGATGCGCGCATTGTCCAGATACCTGCCGATCCTGACCTGGGGTCGCGCCTATGACCGCAACGCCCTGTCAAACGACCTGATCGCGGCGGTGATCGTCACCATCATGCTGATCCCGCAGTCGTTGGCCTATGCGCTGCTGGCCGGGCTGCCGCCCGAGGCCGGGATCTATGCCTCGATCGTGCCGATCATGCTTTATTCCGTCTTCGGTACCAGCCGCGCCCTGGCCGTGGGTCCGGTCGCGGTTGTCTCGCTGATGACCGCCGCCGCCATCGGCGAGGTGGCCCAGCAGGGCACCGCCGGCTATGCCACCGCTGCGCTGACGCTGGCGGGACTGTCGGGAGCGATGCTGCTGACGCTGGGTGTCCTGCGCCTGGGCTTTCTGGCCAACTTCCTGTCGCATCCCGTGATCGCGGGGTTCATCACCGCCAGCGGTATCCTCATCGCCACCAGCCAGCTGTCGAGTGTCCTCGGGATCGACGCCTCGGGGCATACCCTGCCCCACCTGCTGGAAAGCCTGTTCCACAACCTGTCGCAGATCAACTGGATCACTCTGGCCATCGGCACGGCGGCCACCGGGTTCCTGTTCTGGGTGCGCAAGGGGCTCAAGCCGCTGCTGCTGAACGCGGGGCTGGGCCCGCGGCTGGCGGACATCCTGACCAAGGCAGGGCCGGTCGCCGCCGTCGTCGTCACCACGCTGCTGGCCGGGGTATTCCGGCTGGACACGGCCGGCGTGCAGATCGTCGGTGCCGTGCCGCAGGCCCTGCCGCCCTTCACGCTGCCCGACACCTCTTGGGACCTGATCCGCGCACTGTTCATGCCCGCGCTGCTGATCTCGATCATCGGGTTCGTGGAATCAATCTCGGTGGCCCAGACGCTGGCCGCCAAGAAACGCCAGCGCATCGACCCGAACCAGGAGTTGATCGGCCTTGGCGCGGCCAATCTCGGCGCGGCCTTCACCGGCGGCTACCCGGTCACCGGCGGTTTCGCACGTTCGGTGGTTAATTTCGACGCCGGCGCCGAGACACCCGCGGCCGGCGCCTTCACCGCCATCGGTCTGGCCATCGCCGCGGTCGCCCTGACCCCGCTGATCTATTTCCTGCCCAAGGCCACGCTGGCGGCCACGATCATCGTCGCCGTGTTGTCACTCGTGGACCTGTCCATCCTTAAGCGGGCCTGGACCTATTCGCGCGCCGATTTCGCCGCCGTGCTGGCCACCATCCTGCTGACCCTCGGCTTCGGTGTGGAAACCGGGGTGAGCGCGGGCGTGATCCTGTCCATCGCGCTGCATCTCTACAAGACATCGAAACCCCACGTGGCCGAGGTCGGCCTTGTCGCGGGGACCGAGCATTTCCGCAATATCCGCCGCCACCAGGTCGAGACCCATCCGCGCGTCATCACTCTGCGTGTCGACGAAAGCCTCTATTTCGCCAATGCGCGCTTCCTGGAAGACTACCTCTACGACCGGGTGGCAGAGGATTGCGGTCTGTCCGACGTGATCCTGCAATGCACCGCGATCAACGAGGTCGACATGTCCGCGCTGGAAAGCCTCGAGGCGATCAACACGCGCCTCAAGGACCTGGGCATCCGGCTGCACCTGTCAGAGGTCAAGGGCCCGGTGATGGACCGGTTGCGCAGGTCGCATTTCCTCGACGAACTGGGCGGCAATGTCTTCCTGACGCAGTACGGGGCCTGGACGGATCTGACCGGCGATGGGACCACTCGGGCGGCGTGATCAGCCCGCCTCGCCCCCTGTGGACCCGTTTGCGGGCTGGGGTACAGGGCTGTCGGGGTGATCGAATTCATCCGGCGGCACCGGCTCGCCCACCACACGTGGATCGCAGGCCACCATGGAGCTGCCCCGGTCGCGGATGATCAGCCCGCCGCGGGCACGACACTGCTCGAAGCTCATGCTCGACCCGAGCACGATGTATTCGCGCATGCCGCCCGCGCCACCCGTCATGGCGGCCTCGTCGCAGGCGCCCAGCGCCAGAAGCACCGCCAGCACAGTCAAACCGCGTGTCATTGCTCGCCTCCGCTGCAAGAGCCCGACTCGCGGATCAGCATAGCCCCCGCGAGCGGGAATGTCGCCTCAATAGGGCATGGGATAGGCGCGATGGGCGGCGTCGATGTCGGCCAGTACCGCCTCGGAGAGGGTCATCGCGTCGCCCGCCAGCATGTGCTCCAGTTGTGCGCGCGTCGTCGCCCCGAAGATCGCCGACACCGGGAAGGGCCGCGTGCGCTGCCAGGCCATGGCCATGTGCACCGGGTCCAGCCCGTGTTTCGCCGCCACGTCGAGATAGGCCTGCACCGCCGGCAGCACGCGCGGCGTCATGCGGCCCCCAAGGCTGGCGTTGCCCCCGTCGCGGCGCGACCCGGCGGGCGTCACGTCGCCCTGGTACTTTCCCGTCAGCAGTCCGGCGCCCAGCGGCGAGAAGGACAGCAGGGTCACGTCCTCGTTCACCGCCATCTCGGCCATGTCGGTGTCATAAAGACGGCAGAGCAACGAGTATTCGTTCTGCACGCTGGCCATGCGCGGCGCGCCGAGCTGCTCGGCCAGGTCGATCCAGCGGGTGCAGCCCCAGGCGCTTTCGTTGGACATGCCGAAGGCGCGGATCTTGCCGGCCTTGCGCGCCCGCTCCAGCCCTTCGAGGACACCGGCCATGTGGTCCATGGTCCGCTCACGGTCCTGACCAGAGGGATCGAAGGTCCAGTTCTGGCGGAACATGTAGGACCCGCGCATGGGCCAGTGCAGCTGGTAGAGGTCGATCCAGTCGGTGCCAAGGCGGCGCAGCGAGTCATCGATCAGCATCTCGATGTTATCGGGGCCATACCCTTCGCCATCGCGGATCATGCGGCTGTCGCCGCCCGCCTTGGTGGCCAGCACCACCCGATCGCGCTTGCCGCTGGCCGCGAACCACCGGCCGATCATTTCCTCGCAGGTGCCGACGGTTTCAGGGCGCACCGGGTTCACCGGATACATCTCGGCGGTATCGAAGAAGTCGATCCCCGCCTCCAGCGCCATGTCCATCTGCGCAAAGGCGTCGTGCTGCGGCGTCTGCGAACCGAAGGTCATGGTGCCAAGGCACCAGTCGCTGACCGCGATCCCCGTGCGGCCCAGTTCCAACCTGTTCATGTTCCGTCCCCTTGTTCGCTCTGTTCCTCGTGTCGCGGCGACGATAGCTTAATGACACCCAGCAACAAGCGATTCAGGCCCGGCCATTCCCCGCCCCGCGTATCATCGGCGACCACGCCTGTCGCATAGCGACAACAGTGCCGCCCCGCCCCGGCCCAGGATGATCCCATGCGCATGATCGTTTCCTTCGCCGCGCTTCTGCTCTCGGCGCTTCTGTTGCAGCTGTCCTCGGGTGGCGTCGGGCCGCTGGACGCGCTGACCGGACTCGGCGCCGGGTTCACCCGGGCACAGGTGGGGTTCCTTGGCTCGGCGCATTTCGTGGGGTTTTTCATCGGTTGCTGGTGGGCGCCGCGACTGATGGGCAATGTCGGACATTCGCGGGCCTTCGCCGTATTGACCGCGATGGGCGCGATCGGGCTGGCGGGCCACGTGCTGATCCAGTCCCCTCTGGCCTGGGCGCTGCTGCGCATCGGCACCGGCATCTGCATCGCGGGCTGCTACACGGTGATCGAGGCCTGGTTGCAGGCCAAGGTCACCAACAGCACGCGCGGGCGCACGATGGGAATCTACCGCGCGGTGGACATGGGCGGCAGCCTGGTCGCACAACTGATGATCGGGATGCTGGCCGACCTTCAGACCTATGTCGCCTATACCCTTCTGACCATGCTTTGCGTGGCCTCGCTGTTACCGCTGGCACTGACCCGGCTGCCCCAGCCCGATACGCCCGAGGCGACCCGGCTGCGCCCCTTGCTGGCATGGCAGATGTCGCCGCTGGCCGTGGCGGGGGTGCTGGTCGCGGCGCTTTCGGGGGCCTCCTTCCGGATGGTCGGCCCGATCTACGGACAGGAAGTCGGCCTGGACCCCGGCCGGATCGGCCTGTTTCTGGCCGCATTCGTCGCAGGCGGCGCGCTGGCGCAATACCCCACCGGCTGGCTTGCGGACCGTTTCGACCGGCGCTGGGTGCTGGTCTGGCTGTCGGTGGCCGCTGTCGGCGCCTGCCTCGTGACCGTGACCGCCGCGGGACTTGGCGAAGGGGCGATCCTGCTGGCCGCCACGCTGTTCGGGCTGACCACCTTCCCGGTCTATTCCGTGGCCACCGCTCATGCGCACGACTTTGCCAGTGCCGACCAGCGGGTCGAACTGTCGGCGGCGCTGATGTTCGTCTTCGCGCTGGGGGCCATCGCCGCGCCCTGGACCACATCGATCCTGATCGAGCATTTCGGTCCGGCGGCCATGTTCCATTTCGTGGCACTGGGGCACATAGGCCTGATCGTCTTCGGTGTCGCGCGGATGCGCGTGCGGGGCGCCCCGGCCCGGCGCACGCGCTACGTTTGGGCGCCGCGAACCTCTTTCACCATCGGCCGCCTTCTGGGGCGGAGCCGCGACCGGGACGAGGCCGGCAAATGACACGCCCCCTCTGGCCCTTCCCGGCCCGAGCGATTACACGGGGCCTGCGGACACCCATCAACAGGGAGACGTCATGGCCCGGCACCTCATCACCTCGGCGATCCCCTACATCAACGGGATCAAGCACCTCGGAAATCTCGTGGGAAGCCAGCTTCCGGCAGATCTCTTCGCGCGCTACCTGCGCGGGCGCGGGCACGAGGTGCTGTTCCTGTGCGCCACGGACGAACACGGAACCCCGGCCGAGCTGGCCGCCGCAAAGGCGGGTAAACCGGTGGCCGACTACTGCGCCGAGATGTGGCAGGTCCAGTCCGACATCGCCGAGGGCTTCGGCCTGTCCTTCGACCATTTCGGGCGCTCGTCCTCCAATGCCAACCACAAGCTGACCCAGCATTTCGCCAGGAAACTGGACGAGGCCGGGTTGATCCGCGAGGTCAGCGAAACCCAGATGTATTCCAAGGCCGATGGCCGTTTCCTGCCAGACCGCTATATCGAGGGCACCTGCCCCGAGTGCGGCTTCGAATCCGCGCGCGGCGACCAGTGTGACAACTGCACCAAGCAGCTGGACCCGGTGGACCTGATCAACCCGCATTCGACGATTTCCGGCGCAACCGACCTGGAAATGCGCAAGACCAAGCACCTCTACCTGTGCCAATCCAAGTTGAAAGACCGGCTGGAAGACTGGATCGACACCCGCGAGGGCTGGCCGGTGCTGACCACCTCGATCGCCAAGAAATGGCTGAATGACGGCGACGGACTGCAGGATCGCGGCATTACCCGCGACCTTGACTGGGGCATCCCGGTGCAGCGTGGCGACGACCCCTGGCCGGGCATGGAGGGCAAGGTCTTCTACGTCTGGTTCGACGCCCCAATCGAATACATCGCCTGCGGACAGGAATGGGTCGATGCCGGCAAGGGCGACGACTGGGAACGTTGGTGGCGCACCGACAAGGGCGCGGACGACGTGACCTATACCCAGTTCATGGGCAAGGATAACGTGCCCTTCCATACGTTGTCCTTCCCGGCCACGATCCTGGGGTCGGGCGAGCCCTGGAAACTGGTCGATTACATCAAGTCGTTCAACTACCTCAACTACGACGGCGGCCAGTTCAGCACCTCGCGCGGGCGCGGCGTCTTCATGGACCAGGCACTCGAGATCCTGCCCGCGGATTACTGGCGCTGGTGGCTGCTGTCGCACGCGCCGGAATCGGCGGATGCCGAATTCACCTGGGAAAGTTTCCAGTCAGGCGTCAACAAGGACCTGGCCGATGTTCTTGGCAATTTCGTCAGCCGCGTAACCAAGTTCTGCCGCTCGAAGTTCGGCGAGGCGGTGCCGTCGGGCGGCGCGATGGGCGCACCCGAACAGGCCCTGGTCGAGGACCTGACCCGCCGCATTGCCGCCTACGCGGCGCACATGGACGCCATCGAGGTCCGCAAGGCCGCCGCCGAACTGCGCGCCATCTGGGCCGTGGGCAACGAGTACCTGCAAGAGGCCGCGCCCTGGGCCACTTTCAAGCAAGACCCGGACAAAGCTGCCATGCAGATCCGCCTGGCGCTGAACCTGGTCCGGCTTTACGCGGTGCTTTCGGCCCCCTTCATCCCCGGGGCCTCAGCGACCATGTTGCAGGCAATGAATGCCCCCGATGCGGACTGGCCCAATGACGTGCAAGAAGCACTCGGGGCGCTTCCGGCCGGCCATGGCTTCACAGTGCCCGACAACCTCTTCACCAAGATCACCGACGACCAGCGCGACGACTGGCAAACCCGCTTCGCCGGCGCCCGGGCCTGAGCCCACCCCGCGCATCACGTCCTCAATGTCAGGATCAAGGCACGCGGAAGCGCCCCTTTCTGGTACCCGCGGCCGGCACCCACATATTGTATGTGCTAGTTCGCCTCTGTCCACATTTGCCACATTTAGGCTTAAAAACTTGGTCCTGTCTGTCTTTGCTTGTCTTGTGCTGTTCGGTCCTATCCAATACCCTAGGGTGTATATTTGGGTGGACGAGAAATGAGAGCACGGAACAGGCTGACAGCGGGGTTTCTGAAGTCGCCACCGG